>JAYSOP010000689.1:0-10764 GCA_043722905.1 Chryseolinea sp. | reverse complement strand
TAATGAATGATCAACTCATTCTCTTTTTTGGTATCGATAACTGCGATCTTTTCATGCTGACTTTGAATGTATCCGGTATCACCAACCTGCCCGCCACTTTCCGCGTAAAATGGCGTCTTATTAAATACCAATTGGTAAAGTTCTTTATTCTTTTGTTTAATCTTACGGTATTTAACGATGGAAACATCAGCCGACAAAAAATCGTAACCGATAAATTCTGTTTTCTCGTCTTCCCCCACAGCCACCCAGTCGCCGGTCTCTTTTACAGCATCCGCTTTTGAACGCAATTTTTGTTTTTGCATTTCAAGTTTGAATCCACCCTCATCTACACTTAACCCCCTTTCTCTGGCAATTAAGGCGGTGAGGTCAAATGGAAAACCATAAGTGTCGTATAATTCAAAAGCCAGGGCCCCTGAGATTGCCCTGTTTTTAAGTTCCGGTTGAAGTATTTCAATTCTTCTAAGTCCTTTTTCGAGCGTCCTTAAAAACGAACTTTCTTCTTCAAAGACAACTTTGCTCACATAATCCTGTTGCATTTTCAGTTCAGGAAAAGCTTCGCTGAGTTGTTCAGCAAGTACTGGCACAAGGTGATAAATGAAGGGGTCTTTAAAATTCAGGAAGGTAAATCCGTAGCGCACCGCTCTTCGTAGTATTCTTCGGATGACATATCCGGATCCGGTATTGGACGGTAGCTGACCATCTGAGATGGCAAAGGAAACCGCCCGAACATGATCGGCAATAACCCGCATGGCGATATCGGTCTTTTCATCCTTTTGGTATTTTACCCCTGCCGCCTGGCTGATAAAATTCAACAGGGGTGTGAAAACATCGGTATCGTAATTGGATTTCTTCTTCTGAATGGCCATGCACAACCGTTCAAACCCCATTCCCGTATCAACATGCCGGGCAGGGAGTTTCTCAAGAGAACCATCGGCTTTCCGGTTGAATTCCATGAAGACCAGGTTCCAGATTTCGACCACCTGCGGATGGCCGGTGTTAACCAACGTATGGCCTAGTGTACTCTTTACTTCCTCCTCTCCGCGAAGGTCGACATGAATTTCAGAACATGGCCCGCAAGGTCCGGTCTCCCCCATTTCCCAGAAATTATCCTTTTTATTTCCCTTCAGTATTTTTTCTTCGGGAAGAATACTTTTCCAGTAGTGAAAAGCGTCCTTGTCAAATGCGAGATTTTCTTTTGCGTCGCCTTCAAAAACGGTCACGTAAAGTCTTTCCTTTGGAAGTTTATATTCCATGGTCAGTAGCTCCCAGGCCCAGGCAATCGCTTCCTCTTTAAAATAATCTCCAAACGACCAGTTACCCAGCATTTCAAACATGGTATGGTGGTAGGTGTCAATACCCACCTCCTCCAGGTCATTATGTTTACCACTAACTCTCAGGCATTTCTGAGTATCCGCGATACGTTTACTTTTAGGATCGCTATTGCCAAGAAAATTATCCTTGAATTGCACCATGCCGGAATTGGTAAAAAGCAAGGTTGGATCGTTCTTTAGAACAAGGGGTGCGGAGGGCACAATAAGATGGCCTTTTTGGGCAAAAAAGTCTAAAAAAATGCGTCTTATCGATCCAGAATCCATCCCAGGGGTATTTTAAGCGTCAGTTTCGTTCTTTTTTATTATATTGCTCAGCTATTCTCATCCCGTAAAACAACCGGGGCAGGATTAGCAAGCCACAAAAATAATCGCAGTTGAGGGAGAATAAGCAGATTGCGCTGTTTTTTTTATGGCCTACCAAAACCTGAAGTATAATCTGCGGATCCTGATGCGCTATACGACCTATCGCTACAACCCCCAAACATGCCAATACGAGCGTGTGAAAGTTCGTGTAAAAAATGTGCTGTGGTATGGTCTCGGTGTTTTCTTTCTGGCAACCTCCATGCTTTCTGGCCTATTGTTACTGCATGACATTGTCGTTAATACGAAGACGGAAAAAAAACTCAGAAAAGAAAACCGCGCATTTAAAGAACATCATAAAATCCTTTCTTCACACCTCAACGAACTCCAGCCAACGCTCACTTCGCTCCAAAATAAAGATCAGGCTCTTCATTATAAATTTTTTGGTTCTCAAACGGTTGTCCCTGAAATGAACACCCAAAGTACTTCGAAAGAAAATGTGCTACTCGCTGATGCCGCTGGCTTTCGCAGCCTTGTGAATCTCGTAAAAAAAACCTCGCAGCAATTATTGGCCGAATCTTCAGAAAAGAATCGTTATTTTAGAAGTGAATGGAGTATAAGAAAACCTAAGCCGGAGGTAATGGGTTCTTTGCCCACCCGGCAACCTTTCGAAACATGGCAACCTGATATGTTGATATCAGGCTTCGGTCTTCGGATAAATCCTTACCACAAAGGTTTGTATGAACATGTCGGGATTGACATTGCCGTGCCGCGAGGAACTACCATTCACGCCACCGCCTGCGGCATCGTTAAAGAAGTGAAAAAAAGTGAACTGCAGGCAGGATATGGAAACTATATTGAGATTGACCACGGCAATGGAATTGTCACCCGGTACGCCCACTTGCAGGATATACGCGTCGGCTATGGCAAGAAAGTGAACAAAGGTGAACTTATTGGCACCGTAGGAACAAGCGGAGGATCCATCGCGCCGCATTTGCATTACGAAATTCTTCGGAATGGTGAAAACGTTGACCCGATATACTATATAATAGAAGGCCTTTCCAGTGATCAGCACGAGCGCTTGACATCTGTTAGTCATCAGCAAAACCAATCTCTTGATTAATGAGCAGGATGAAATACCGATATAACGAAGCTACCTGCCGATACGAACCATTTTACGTAAAAGGAAAGATATTGCGATTCAGAATGATCGTATTTGTATCGCTATCCTTTGCTGTGGCGTCAATAGGGTACGCCTGCATTCTCCAGTATATCCCATCACTCGGAGAATTATTCCTGGCCGATGAAAATCAAAAGCTAAAAATCGAATGGGATATTCTTCACGACCGCATTCAGGACGCGAATCAGAAACTTACCACGCTTATTGAAAAAGATGATCATAATTACAGAGTAATTTTAGATTCGGAGCCACTGGATCCGAGTATTCGGGAAGCAGGCATCGGGGGTAGCGAAAGAATTAATTTGAGCCGTCTTCAGGAATTTCCGATGGTACTCCATGAATACCGGATTTTTGAAAGGTTCAAACATCAGCTGGACGTGGAATCCCAATCATACGATGAGATTGGAAAAATGTTTGAGAAAAAAATGACTATGTGGGCAGCAAGGCCTGCTATTCAACCCGTAAGCAACACCAATTTAACCCAACTTCATGCCACCTTTGGCGCGCGCTTTCACCCGCTGCTGGGATATGTGAGGGATCATAAAGGATTGGATTTTACCGCGGAGATTGGAACGCCCGTGTATGCAACCGGAGACGGTCAAATAAAAACAGCTTATTTTTCAGGCAGCTATGGCAATGTGATTTTTCTGAACCATGATTATGGCTATGAGACGCGTTATGCGCACTTGTCCAGATTCAATGTAAAAGTAGGTGATAAAATTAAGAGAGGTGAGATCATTGGATTTGTAGGTAATACGGGCTTATCTCGCGGTCCGCACCTGCATTATGAAGTTATTTTCAAAGGCGAACAAATCAATCCGATCAATTTTTTTCAACGTGATCTCAGCAATAAGGAATACGAAAAATTAATAGAAGAAGGTAGCCAGCAACGAGAATCTCTCGACTAATAATTTTCATTCTTCTTATTTCTCCTTTTCTTTGCAATCCAAAATTACTTCCATCCATGCGGCTTGTATTGGTTTTAACTGTCTGTTTATTGTCGATTGTTTGCGGTGCGCAGATAAAGCAGGATTCAACTCAAAGCAAACTCAATTCTGTAAATACTGATACTCTGGCCTTTATAAAAAAAGATACCCTCACCATCATCGGCGTTGGGGATATTATGATGGGTACAAATTACCCGGAGGACAAATTGCCCCCGGAAGATGGAGCCTTTCTGATGCGACAAGTGGACTCTTTGCTTCAAGATGCTGATGTAACCTTCGGTAACCTTGAGGGAACCCTGTTAAATGAAGGTGGCATTCCTAAAAAATGCAAAGACCCCAAAGTTTGTTACGCTTTCCGTACACCGGTTCATTATGTTAGAAATTTGGTGAATGCGGGTTTTGATATGATGAGTCTGGCGAACAATCACGCTGGGGATATGGGCGATCAAGGTCGTGATACCACGATGCATACTTTACTTAAATCGGGTATTCTTCATGCTGGCCAGTTATCAATGAAAACGACTATTCTGGTAAAGGACAGTGTTATATATGGTCTGGCCGCTTTTGCACCCAATACCAATTGTGTTCCGATCAATGATCTTGAAGGCGCACGATACATTATTCAACAGCTTGATTCACTGGTGGATATTGTCATCGTTTCTTTCCATGGCGGTGCAGAAGGTGCAAAATTTCAGCATGTGCCACGCACCCATGAAATGTTTTACGGGGAAGACCGCGGAGATGTTTATGAATTCTCTCATACCCTCGTTGATGCCGGGGCCGATATTGTTTTCGGGCATGGACCACATGTAACGCGAGGTGTTGAAGTGTACAATAAAAGGTTTATCGCATATAGTTTGGGTAATTTCTGCACATACCGGGGCATAAGCATCACCGGTATTAATGGTCTGGCGCCGATTATAAAGGTTTTCACAAACCCTGAAGGGGAGTTTCTGAAAGCGCACATCACGCCAACCATTCAATCATACGAGAATGGAGTGACCATAGATCCGGAAAAGTCAGTAATTAAAATTATACAGGAACTTTCAAAAAAAGATTTTCCGGAATCAGGTATTCAGATTGACGATAATGGTTTAATTACTTATCTTAGACAATAACATGGCGTATAAGGAAAAAGAAATAGAAAAGCTTTACTACTCCATAGGAGAAGTGGCTGAAATTTTTACGGTAGCCCCCTCTCTTATCCGTTTCTGGGAGTCTGAGTTTGACCTGATCCAGCCTAAGAAGAACCGAAAAGGCAACAGACAGTTCACAAAAGAGGACATCGATAACGTCCGCACCATTTACCACCTTGTAAAGGAAAAAGGTTTTACGCTCCAGGGCGCCAAGGAAATGTTGCGCAATGATTCTCAGGCGGTAAAAGACAAAATGGAAATGATGGATTCCCTGCGCAACGTCCGTAAATTTCTGACCGAATTAAAAGAAAAACTTCACTAACATCCTTCCATTCATTTTCTCCATTCTATAATGGATCAAAATCACCTTTCGCTGCTTGCCCTACATTTCATTCCGGGTATAGGTGACCATTTAATAAAACAACTGGTGAGCTATTGTGGGTCGGCTGAAAAGGTTTTTAAAATCCCAAAAGGTAAACTATTAAAAATTCCGGGGATTGGTGCTGTCACAGCGGAATCAATTGTGCAGGGCAAGCCCTTCGCTCAGGCGGAAAAAGAAATTCTGAAAGCCCAAAAAGAAAATGTAGAGCTTATTTTTTTTACCGATCAGAGATATCCTTCCCGGCTTCGTCAGATAGATGACGCACCTACGATGCTGTATGCAAAAGGAAACATCGACTTTGAAAACCCGAAGGCAGTGGCCATTGTAGGCACACGCCAATCCACCGCTTATGGTAAAGAATGTGTCGAACAACTTGTTAAAGATCTTGTGGCACATCATGCTTTGATCGTCAGTGGTCTTGCCTATGGTATCGATATCCACGCACATAAACATGCTGTTAAAAACAAATTGTCGACTATCGGAGTGATGGGCAGCGGAATGGATGTAATCTATCCCGCGTCTCATCGCGACGTGGCACTGAGTATGATGGAAAATGGCGGGCTATTAACAGAGCATCCCTTTGGCACCCAACCTGACGCCCATAATTTTCCTGCCAGAAACCGAATCGTAGCTGCCTTGTCAGACGCCGTCATTATTGTGGAGGCTGCAGAAAAAGGGGGAGCATTGATCACTGCCGATATTGCCAATAGTTACAACAAAGACGTGTTTGCATTTCCTGGAAATGTGAGGCAAAGTCATTCTGCCGGCTGCAACAATCTTATCAAGTCCAACCGGGCACATCTCATAACAGCGATTAAAGATCTTCAGTACATCATGAACTGGGACGCAGGAGTACGACCTGTAAGGCAAGAAGCCTTTACCTTGGAAGGATATGAGCCCGACGAGCAGGTTATAATCAAGACTTTACTGGAAAACAACAAACAACTGATGATAGATCAGATTTGCTGGAAAACTAATTTGCCGATTGGCCAGATTGCTTCATTACTGCTGACCCTGGAATTTAAAGGCGTCATCGCCTCATTACCAGGCAAAATTTTCAAACTCACGAAGTGATGAACGTTCCTCATCCCTGGCCAACTACCGGAAAATTTTCCAGGGGCCGGCTATTTTCAATGAATGAACTCGCCAAAAATCTTGTCTGCCTCCAGCAACGAGTCTGAAAAAGATCGCTTGTCCAACATGAGCGGTACTGCCTGTTCCTCCAAATAGGCAACAATGGTCTCCGTGGCTATATTACCCACCAGTTCATCCTTGGCCATAGGGCAACCGCCAAATCCCCTCATCGCGCCATCAAACCTGCGGCATCCTCCGCTGTATGCTGCTTCGATCTTTTCACGTGAATGGGAAGGTGTCGAATGCAAATGCACGCCGATCTCCGAATGTGGAAACTGTTTTAATACGGCGGAGAACAAGGCTTCTATCATCGGACTGTCGGCTACTCCTACTGTATCTGCGAGCGATATGATATCCGCTCCTAAGGTCAGCAGAATATCAACAAACTGGGAAACCAGATTTATCTCATAGGGGTCACCATAAGGATTTCCAAATCCCATGCTGATGTAGGTTACCAATTGTTTTCCGTTTTTGTCGCAGAGGTTCTTGATTTCTTCAACCTCATTCAGGGCTTCAGCAATTGATTTATTGGTATTGCGGATCTGGAATGTTTCGGAAATCGAAAGCGGAAAGCCCAGGTAATGGATGCTGGCAAGCCGGCAAGCTGCCTCCGCTCCGCGTTTATTGGCAACGATAGCCAATAATTTTGAGGTTGAAGTGGTGAGGTCCAACTGCTCTAACACCAATGCTGTATCAGACATTTGAGGGATAGCCTTCGGAGAAACAAAACTACCAAAGTCAATGGTGTCAAAACCGACTCGCAATAACTGATTGATATAACCCACCTTCACTGATGTCGGAATAAAACGCTCAATGCCCTGCATGGCATCCCGCGGGCACTCGATGATTTTCATTGCTCCTGTTCCTTTTGGCGGATTTAATACTCTCTAATATTTGATAAAAATCTGGTAATTAAAAGTGCAAGCCGCCACAAAAGCATTTTCATAGACTTGCTTCGGATGGAATTGCTTTTGGACAATGTGAAAATTCAGGCATACCGTACCGGAATAAACGGTCATAGCAGGAGCTCCGCAGAGGTATCACTAACGATCCCACCATGCATATGTCATGATCTATCGGAAAATTTCCGGCTTGATATAGGATGACAGCACCGTCTGATAGTGTGAACTATTTTTATGACCTTTGAGGGTCAATTAAAAGTTATTTATGGTTGCTGTTAAGGAAAACGTTAATCTGTTACCCTTCAATACATTTGGAATTAATGCGCAAGCAAGGTATTTGGTAACCGTAAAATCCGTTTTGGAAGTGCAGGAACTTTTGGCAAGTGATCTGTTTGAGAAACATCGCACGCTTATTCTCGGTGGTGGCAGCAACATTCTGCTAACAAAGGATTTCGAAGGGCTTGTGGTGAAAAATGAGATAACAGAAATTCAAGTGGTCGAGGAAGATGAAGCAAGACTGATGCTTAGAGTGGGTTCAGGGGAAAACTGGCATGATCTGGTTATGTATTGTGTTGTAAGGAATCTGGGTGGAATTGAGAATCTTTCCCTGATACCAGGAACTGTTGGGGCAGCGCCGATGCAAAATATTGGTGCCTACGGAGTAGAGATCAAAGAAGTTATCCACAATGTTGAAGCAGTTAACATGGAAACCGGCAAGGTCAAAGTATTTAATCGGGAAGAATGCCAGTTCGGTTACCGTGAAAGTATTTTCAAACAACATCTGAAGGGGAAGTATTTTATTTCAAGTATTACTTTAAGTCTGACGAAAAAGAATCATGTTTTTAACGTGAGCTATGGAGCCATAAAAGATGTCTTGAACGAGAAAAATGTAAAAGAGCTGACAATTCAGGCAATAAGTGAGGCCATTATCCACATTCGGAAAAATAAACTTCCTGACCCATTATTGATCGGAAATGCCGGAAGTTTCTTTAAAAATCCTTCCGTAGAACTTTCATTTTTTGAGGCCCTGAAAAATAAATATCCGGCACTTCCCTCCTTCACCGGCGAAAAAAATCTCGTAAAAATTCCTGCTGCGTGGCTCATCGAGCAATGTGGCTGGAAGGGCAAAACCCTTGATAACATTGGGGTTCACAAGCATCAGGCATTAGTGCTCGTGAATTATGGCAAGGGCGATGGGAAAAAAATCTGGCAACTGGCGATGGACATTCAAAGCAGTGTAAAAGATAAATTCAACATCGTGTTACAACCGGAAGTGAACGTGATATGAGGTGATTTTCTGCTTTTAGAATCTCATCATGACCTCTTAAAAATTCTTCAATCAAAAAAAAAAATATCAAAATATTTTTGTGGATAAAAAAAATGTTATAACTTTTCGTATCGTTTAATAAAATTTTAAACTAAAATTAAAAACGCTATGGCAAAATCAGCGAAGAAAGCAGCAAAGAAGTCTTCAAAAAAGACGGCTAAAAAGGCTGCTAAGAAGAAGAAGTAATTAGGTAGAACCTAAAAACTTTTGCGAAGGGAAGTAAATTAGATTTACTTCCCTTTCGCTTTTTCAAGCCATCAACGATCTTTCTTCCACCGTCTTTGTCTCAAAAATCCTTTCAGACCTGAGCTTTTAAAAGATTTAAGGGGCAGTTCCAACGCACCTTTCACTCGGTTGCGTAAAATTTATGCCGAATCTTCTTGTCTTAGCCCCTGGTCGCATGTACCTTTCTTTGAAAATAACCATAACCAAGACCATGGCAAAAGCAGCGGCAAAAACACCCACGAGTAAGGAATCGAAAAAACCGGGCGCAGGGACGAAAATCTCCCCGAATAAACTAACCTCCAGTAATCTTGAGAAAGTAAGTACGGAAGTTCTGGAAAAACTTCAGACCCTGGGGATTGACGATCAGCTTCAGCGCGACATTCAATGGTGTCTGGGAAGTTACAGGTCAGACCAAAATCCCAGTGGATTATATGATACCGCAAAAAAAGCGTTGATGGTATTCCAGATCGAAAAAGAGAAAAAAACAAAGGGAGTTACTGCCAAACTTATCCAGGACCTGGAGAAAATCGTGAAAGAGCAGGAAGGTTAAATCATATCGGTTACGTTGCTTAACTTACCATCGTATCGAATCACCGATACACCAAACTTATTAAGAAAATCAACCCCTTCATCAGAGAGCAATCCTTTGTGTTGAGCGTAAGAATTCAGATATATCACCCTGGAAATACCCATTGAATAAATAATCCTGGCACAGGCAAGACAAGGTGAGAGCGTTACGTAAAGCGTCGCCCCGTCTACCGATGTTTTATTTTTTACGGCATATAGAATAGCGTTTTGCTCGGCGTGGATAGCCAAAGAACAGCCCCCCTTCGAATCTCTGGGACAACCCGTATCCGGCCATTGCTCATCGCAATTATGAGTGCCGGATGGCGGCCCGTTATATCCGATTGAAATGATGCGCGTATCCTTCGTCAGCACAGCCCCCACATGTCTTTTGATACAGTGCGAACGGGTTGCGAGGTTTACCGCCAGTTCCATATAAATATCATCAAATTCAGGACGAATCATACCGTAAAAATAGAACTTTGCAGCCATAACCAAATACAAAATCCGAAACCGTCACTTTATATAATCTTAAAATTAACCCATCAGAAATATTTCACTGGGTTCAGGTGAAAGTACTATATTTAAGTCAGTATGGTCGTAAGAGTAACTGCAGTGATCCTTCTTCTTCTTGGTGCCCGGATTGTTCTGGGACAGGAACAACTTAAAGTAAGACCCAGTCCGCTGGCAATTGTTAGCATTCGATATAAAGACAATTATCTAAAAGTAACCTATAGTCAACCCCAGAAGAAAAACCGACAGATATTTGGTGAACTAGTCCCTTTTGGAAAGGTTTGGCGTACTGGCGCTAACGAAGCCACGGAATTTACCACCATCCACGACATTCAGATTGACAGCATCGTGTTAAAAGCAGGCACCTATTCAATTTTCACAATTCCTGAAAAAGAAAAATGGACCATTATCATTAACAAAGAGGTGGGCCTTTGGGGCGCTTATAATTATAATGAGCAAAAGGACCTGTATCGGTTTGATGTACCCGTTAAAGCCACTGAAATGATCTATGAGCCTTTTACAATAATGTTTGATCACCGAAACGACGTGGCAGATCTTTTGATGCTGTGGGATAAAACAAAAGTATCGATTCCAATAAAATTTATCAATTAATTCAGATGTTGAAATCCTTATTGATTTTTCTTCTCCTGACAGGATTTGCCGCAACCAGTCAGGATATTGCAGAGCTTGAACGTCGCAACGGGTTCAAGGACTTAAAACTCTCTATGCCTGTCGATTCTATAAAAGGGGAAAAGAAATTTAAGAAAGATTTTAATGAACAAAACCAGTATCCTTCAAAACTCTACGCTTATGATGATCCTGA
>JAYSOP010000688.1:0-1588 GCA_043722905.1 Chryseolinea sp. | reverse complement strand
ATGTGGGGCTTAATATTGAGCAGGATAATTATATGTGGTACCTGCGCGAGAATTTAGTGCTCCCTGACGTGCGGCTTGCCCGGACTCAGCAATCCAAATCCAAAGAAGAGGTTGTAAAGAAAAAGAATAAAAAAAGGAAAGGTTTGAAAGGCCTCTTCAGAAAAAAGCCAAAAGCAGAAAAGCCTAAGATTGTACCGCCTCCGGCAAAGGAAGAATTTGATTTTATTGATTCCGATACGCTGTCGCAAAACGATCCGCAAATTAATGAACCGGAAACCAAAAAAGGTTTTTTTTCTCCCCGTAAAAACAAATCCAATAATGGGGGAGAGGAATCAACCTTAGCCGGGAATTCAGAAAAAAAGAAAAAATCAAAAGCCAGGAAGCCTGACGCGGAAAAGAAAAAAGAAGATGAACGGGATCGCTTTTAAAGCTTAAAGCAAAAAGCATAAAGCGGAAGACTCACTTGCTTCTTCTATAATCCCTGATGTCCAGAGATACTCCACCCATCCGATGACTATTGACTATCGACCATTAACTATCGACTAATCAATCAAACAAAGTTAAATTTCCGTGTTGATCAGCAGGTGGCGTAGGAATAATTAACGAAGGCAGATCAATGCCGCTTTGACTAATCTTTGGAGAGACTGGATAGTAATTTAAATCCGAGCCACCTGAAGAAGATAAAATATTCAGTAATGTATCCTCTTCACTGGCACTGGCTAACCACAATTTTTCTGATTCGGGGTTGAGTATTACAGGCATTCGTTCCTGAATCAAATTCACCACAGCATCAGACGCAATGGTAATAATGGTAAATGTTTGGATCTCATGTCCCTCTGTATCTTCAAATTCTTCCCATAATGCGGGGAAAGAAAAAATATTACCTGAATTAAGCACAAAACGATAGGGTATAGTAGTTTTTTTCCCAACTTTTTTCCAGCCATAAAAACCATCTGCAGGAATAATGCACCGATGTGTACGCATCGCTTTTTTCAGCGTAGGCTTTTCAACAAAATTCTCCGTCCGTAGGTTAATTATTTTTTCGCTGAGGTTCTTGTTCCGGGCCCATTCCGGAGCTGTACCCCAGTAAAATAATGAAACACCCTGGGGAGTGGAACTGGTAATCACAGGTAACAATTGAGTAGGGGAAGCATTGTAATGGGCGTGATAAAACTCCGGAACGTCAACTGAAAAACGTTCGGCAACTTGTTCTGCTGAAGCGGTTATGCTGTAGCGATCGATCATCTGCTTCTCTTCTATTATTGAATACCAAATCAACGATTAATTTTCCACGTATTGGTTCAAGCTCCGGCTAAATAATCGCTTAAAAATCGGATAAAAATTCCGAAGCACGCTGCTCAGACCAATATAATCCATTTTTATTAAATTGTGTAAAGCCTACATGCCCACCGCGTGAAAGAATTTCAAGTTTTACGAATGGATGATCCTCCAAAGCAGCTTTGGGGGAACATTGAGGAGTTAAAAAGGGGTCATTTAAGGTATTAATGATCAGTGTTGGCGTTTTTATTTTATTGACAAAATGAATGGAACTGCATTTCGTATAGTAATCCAGCGCATCCTTAAATCC
>JAYSOP010000687.1:0-2533 GCA_043722905.1 Chryseolinea sp. | reverse complement strand
CTTCTGCTTAGGCATTGGCCCATGGTTTTATGGAAAGGAAAAATACGGTGCCAAAACCCAGGGCAAGCATGGTATGAAAAAACAATAGGCTGAAATCCTGTATTTGAATCCCTTTCACGATTCCAAAAATAAAATAAATGCAGAGCAGGCCTTCAAGCAGGGTAATCAGATTGATGTTCGGTTTGAGATAGGTGTTATTCATCCATGGGTCTTGTTTACCGATGATGTTAAATTTCGGGGTTCTCATGAAAGGCGTTTTGATACCCATCCAACCTTCCAGCACAGCAATGCTGTTATGAAGGGATAGTCCCATGGAGACTACCAGGAAGGCGGGGAATAAAATAAAAAAACTCTTCCAGGTGTTTGGATAAAATCGCTGGGTGGCTGTCCAATAAAAAATGGCGACCGATAAAAACCCCAGGAAGAATATACTTCCAAAATTGAAAAACAGGGATGTTGTCATCGAGTTGTTTTTTACATACAACATAGGCAAACTAAGAAGGGCTGCCATTAACACGGCCACAAAAACGGAACTATTGGCCAGGTGCAGGAAGGCATGAAGTTTTTGCATTGCCGAAAAGTCGGACCGCAGCACTTTGCCCATATTTTTCCTGGCAGTTTCTGCAGCGCCTTTGTTCCATCGATACTGCTGTAGTTTGATAACGGGCATCACGATCGGTAATTCACCCGGAGTTACCACATCTTCAAGATATTTAAACTTCCAGCCTTTTAGCTGGGCCCTATAGCTCAGATCAAGATCTTCGGTTAAGGTATCGGCACTCCATCCCCCCGAATCGAGAATGCATTTTTTTCTCCATACTCCACAGGTACCATTAAAATTGATAAAACTTCCCACAGCATTTCTGGCAGATTGCTCTATTGAAAAATGGGCATCCAGGCCAAATGCCTGTAACCGGGTTATCAGAGAATAATCTTTGTTAATATGACCCCAACGGGTTTGAACAACACCGATATGGGGATCTGTAAAATGGGACAGTGTCTTTTTCAGAAAGTTATTTTCGGGAATAAAGTCAGAATCGAAAATCGCAATGAATTCACCTTTTGCATTCCGCAGTCCTTCTTTTAAAGCCCCCGCTTTAAATCCTGTACGGTTACCTCTGTGGAGATGGACAATGTTTAACCCTGAGTTTTTCAGCCACTCCAATTTCTGATAAATAATACCGGAGGTCTCGTCTGTAGAATCGTCCAGGATTTGTATCTCTAGTTTTTCTTTTGGATAGTCTATCTTGCTGACCGCGTCAATCAGCCTTTCCACCACATATTTTTCATTATATACCGGTAGCTGTATCGTTACCAGAGGCTCGAAGTCCACTAAAGGTGTTTCAACCTTTTTATTTAGTTTCCGTTTTCGATAAATATTGGTTAGTTGTAGTTGTCCCAAACTAAAAAGAAAAAGATAAAGCAAACATAAAGTATATAATATCGCTACGATCAACTCCATCGGTTAATGACTATAAGTATCTGAAAATCGTGAATAAAATTTTATATCCCGCCATAATCGTACCCTTGACGGTTCCCGAAATTTTAGAAATGCCGATCCTTTTTCGGTAACGCACCGGAATTTCCAGGCATCGCAGTTTTTGTTTGGCGCTTTTTAGCTGCATTTCCACGGTCCAGCCATATGTTTTATCCTGCATATTTAAACTCAATAAAGAGGTAAACCTGATGGCTCTGAAGGGACCTAAATCGGTAAATCTGACCTTGAAAAATATTCTTAATAATGTGGTCGCAAGCCAGTTTCCAAAAATTTGTTGTGGTGTCATAGAATCTTTCTCTTTTGTTCCCAAAGCCCTCGATCCAATGACGAGATCTGCTTTATTTTCCACGATTGGTTTTACGAGAGATCGCATTTCTTGCGGATAATCAGAATAGTCGCCATCCAGGAAAACTACAATGGCAGGCAGCGGATACTGTTTACTACAATAGCCAATACCTTTGAGGCAAGCCCTTCCATAGCCAGGCTCTGGTTCATCCAAAACGGTTGCCCGCATTTGGCCAGCAACGTCAGCAGTTTGGTCAGTTGACGCATTGTTGACAACAATTATCTCCGTTACAAGGTCGGCAGGAATTTCAGCAATTACCCTGGCAATGCTTTTCTCTTCATTAAAAGCCGGAATGATGACGTGTATAATGTGTGACAATTGCGATTTTAACAAATGTTAAGGCTCCATTAATTTGATGTGATTGTTGCCGGGTAATACCGGGTTTCCAAATCTTCCTTTTTCATCTTTCACCTCCAGGTTCAAAACACCTCTTGGGCAAACAGCGGAGCATATACCACAGCCCACGCAGGATGATCGGACTATATTTTGTCCCCGCTGTGCATACCAGCGCACATCAATTCCCATTTCACAATAAGTCGAACAATTTCCGCATGATATGCACTGCCCTCCGTTTGTGGTTATCCGGAAACGTGATTTAAGCTTCTGCACCAAACCCAGGTAGGCGGCAAGCGGACATCCGTACCGGCACCAAACCCGGTTACCCATGAGTGGATAGAACCCGGTGCCAA
>JAYSOP010000686.1:0-3119 GCA_043722905.1 Chryseolinea sp. | reverse complement strand
TATCAGCACCATGAATTGAATCCCCATAATCATTTGCCAGATTTGAAAGGATTTGTAAAAAGACCGTAGTGAGTACACACAATAGAAAAATATTCCACCGGAAGGCGCCGGCATCAAAAGCTAAAAATGCGCCCATCGCAATGGAGGACAAAGCCAGCGGCAATGTTCTTAACCGGAAAGCCTGAATCCAATGCTGCATGGTTTTAATGCCTGATGCGTTTTACGATAACCTCATCCAGGGGACTTATTTTGGGTCCGAAAAAACCGGTGACATCCCCCGTTTTATTCACGAGGTATTTGCAGAAATTCCAACTTGGGTTCTTTCCGGATTTTGCGGTCAGCCATTGGTAAAGCGGATGCTGATCCTTTCCTTTTACGGAGATTTTCTCAAACATCTGAAAAGTAACACCATAATTTTTCTGACAAAAACTGGCGATCTCTTCATTGCTTCCTGGTTCTTGCCAAAGAAAATTATTGGAAGGGAACCCCAGGATGGTGACTTCATGACCATGTATCTCCTGCAATTTTTGCAGGGTCTCATACTGCGGGGTATACCCACATTTTGACGCAGTATTTACAATCAAAAGATTCTTGCCTTTGTAACGCTGAAAATCAATAGCAGGTCCTTCAAGGGAATTGATTTTCATCTCATAAAGGGTTCCCACAACTTTCTGATTGGGTGATGAAGATAACTTTTCTGACAACCACGCGAGTACGCCCATGTAAAGAGTCTCTTTAAAACTACGCCAATCAGAGGGCGCTGGTAATTTTCTTATCCAAGGGATTAACCTCGGAAGGAAAAAACTTTACCGTTCCATCTGCCTTCACAAGAAATTTACAAAAGTTCCAGGAGGGTTCCTGGCCTGTCTTTTCCTTCAGCCATTGGTACAGAGGATGCTGATCTGCTCCTTTCACGGATATTTTTTCAAACATTTGGAATTTAACTCCGTAATTTATTCTACAGAAATCAGCAATTTCCAGGCTGGTGCCGGGTTCCTGCGATCCGAAGTTATTGGCAGGGAAACCCAACACCACCACTTTATCACCGAACTCTTGGTGCAATTTTTCCAGGTCCCCGTACTGAGGTGTGAAGCCGCATTTGGAGGCAACATTCACAATCAGTAAACTTTTGCCTTTGTACCGGGCAAAATCAATTTCCTCGCCCTCGAGGGAATTCATCTTGAAGTCATAGATGGTTTGTGGGGATATCGTCACCGTGAACAGAAAGAAAATCGCAAGAATTTTCATATAATATTTTTTTAATTGTATTGGGTTAGTGCAGTTTCAAATTTGTCTTTTAATGGGCGAAGAAACAATATATCAGCTTACATTTTTTCGGGTACCTGTATACCTAGTAAGGCCATACTTTTTTTAATGGTCGAAGCAACACACTTAGAAAGCGCTATTCTGAATTCCATTTTCGCGGCATCGGTTTCATTGAAGATGGGGATGCTCTGATAAAACTGATTGTATGTCTTCGCTAATTCATATACAAAATTGGCTACGATGGCGGGAGAGTATTCCCGCGCTGCCTCCCTTAGCTTGTTTTCAAAAAGTCCGAGCACCTGAACCACCTGGCTTTCGGCTGGTTCCAGCATAGTGATATTCTCAAATTGAAGGTTCTTCAGGTTTATACCGAGGCTTTCTCCCTTGCGCAAAATGGCTTTGATCCTTGCGTGGGTATACTGAACAAAAGGACCCGTGAAACCCTGCAGCTGAATAGACTCGTTAGGATCGAAGAGCATCCGCTTTTTAGGATCGACTTTAAGCAGGAAAAATTTCAGGGCGCCTAGCCCTATCATTTCAAACAATTGTTTAGCTTCTGCATCCGACACATCGTCAAGTTTTCCCAGTTCCCTGGTTTGCCGCTCGGCTTCCTGGAGCATCTGTTCCATAAGGTCATCAGCATCCACCACGGTTCCTTCCCGCGACTTCATTTTTCCGGAAGGAAGGTCCACCATTCCATACGACAAATGGTAACAACGCCTGGCCCATCCGTAACCAAGTTTCTCCAGTATCCGGAAAAGAACTTTAAAGTGATATTCCTGTTCATTCCCAACGGTGTAAACCTGGCCCGTGATTGCTGGAAAATCCCTGAATCGCAGGATGGCGGTACCAATATCCTGGGTCATATAAACAGAGGTACCATCTGATCGCAGGAGAAGTTTTTGATCCATTCCATCCGCAGTAAGGTCGACCCAAACGGAACCATCTTCTTTCCTGAAAAAAACGCCACTTTCAACGCCTCTCATTATTTCCTCCTTGCCTAGAAGATACGTTTGGGATTCGTAATAAAGCTTTTCGAAATCCACTCCCATCTTTTTGTACGTGGCTTCAAATCCTTCATACACCCAGCCATTCATCATTTTCCAGAGTGTGACTATTTCAGGATCCTTTTGCTCCCACTGCTGCAGCATATCCACGGCAAGTTTCATAATGGGAGTTTGTTTGCCAGCCTCCTCTTCAGAAGCTCCTTTTTCAACAAGGGCCTTGATCTGTGCTTTGTAAACCTTATCAAAGGTAACGTAGTACTTCCCCACAAGATGATCCCCTTTTATCCCAGTATTGGCGGGGGTTTCTCCATCACCATATAATTTCCACGCGGCCATGGATTTACAAATATGAATTCCGCGGTCATTTATGATCTGCACCTTATGCACAGTGTAACCATTCGCCTTATAAATTTCGGCAACACTCCACCCTAAGAAATTATTGCGAAGGTGACCCAGGTGAAGGGGCTTGTTGGTGTTGGGCGAAGAATATTCGACCATAATCTGCTCACCTGATCCAGGCAGTTGGCCATAAGAAGGGTTAGAAAAAATATCCTGCAGGGTTTCCACCCACACGTTATCGTGTAAAGTCAGATTCAAAAAACCTTTTACGACATTGTATTCTTTTACAATCGCGGAATGGGCGAGGAGATAATCTCCCACGTATGTGGCGGTTTCTTCCGGTTTTTTTCGGGTGACTTTCGTCAGGGGAAAGCAAACCAATGTATGAGAACCTGCAAATTCCTGGTTGGTGGGTTGAATCTGCAAATGTTCGATTTGTTGATTAAACAAAACCGAAAGGGCTTTTTGTATTTCAGATCGGAGTGTAAAATCAATGGTCATCGTACA
>JAYSOP010000685.1:0-8864 GCA_043722905.1 Chryseolinea sp. | reverse complement strand
ATTTTCATCATGACGCCCGATCAGCGATAGTTTGGGGTTCGTTGTTTCTGCCAGTGCTTCAATGGCATTTTTCAAAAGGTTGATGATCACCTGTTCAATCATTTCCACATCGGCCTGGATAGTGAGGTATTCCGAGCTGCAGGCACAATGGAAGTCAACATTCGTTTTCTTCAGCTCAGTTTTCATCAGTTGAGCCACCTTTTCAATCAGATCCTTTAACCGAACGACCGACTTTTTTGGCTTAGGCAACGAAGTGTATTCCCGGTAGGCATCAATAAATTTAATCAAGCCCTTGCTTCGGTTTTCAATCGTACTTAACCCTTCCCGCAGATCATCCGCACCTTCATCTTTTAATTCGTAATGATTATTTTTCCGCTCCATATCATGATCGAGAATTTCTCTCAACGTCGAAGTAAGGGAAGAAATGGGGGTGATGGAATTCATGATCTCGTGTCTCAAAACACGCGTCAGGTTTTGCCAGGCCTCCAGTTCCTGTTTCTGTAATTCCGGCTGGATATTCTGCAAGGTTACCAGTTTGACATCCACACCGCGAATGCGCAACTCTGTTGATTGAATGGTTAAGAACAATTCATTACCGCCTTTATACAGCTGGCTTTTTCCTGCTTCAACACTATTAATCGCATGGTACAATTTAGGATTGGCCTGTATGAGTTCCCGGATATTCCGGATTGAATTAATGCCAATAAATTTTTTGGCATTCATATTCATCAATTGGATGTTCCCATCGGTATCGAAGGATAAAATACCGGTCCGCACTTGCTGAACAACCGAATTCAGATATTGCCAGTGTTCTTCCTTTTCAGAACGCGCCTTGCGGAAAGCCTCCAGCACTTCGTTGAAAGCGATATTAAGGTCCTTGAAACTTTTTCCAAGTTTATTGTCGGATGTAAAACCGGATATAAAATCAGAATACTTAACAGACTCCAAAAAACGCGTGAGTTTCCGATTGGTCTGGCTAACAAACCGGAAGATTTCAGTCAATTGTATAACGATTATTGCGAAAGTCAGAATTGCCGCAAATAGCATATTGGGTCTTGTGATCATAAAGGAAAACAAGACCATGGAGAGACCTAAAAATATAACCCGCAAGATGACCCTGGCGCGGAAGTCGTTAAAACTCAAAGATCAAAGCATAAAGTAGAAAGCATAAAGACAAAGTTAATTCAAACGAGCCGTTGCTCAAACTTCACGCCTTAATTCTTTTAGTTTCAGCTTTATGCTTTATGCTTTACGCTTTCTGCTTAAAGCCCGTATTTCTCCAATCTCCTGTAAAGAGAAGATCTCGTGAGCCCTAATTCGGAGGCCGCCTGGGTAATATTTCCGTTGTATTTTTTTAATACTTTACGGATGAGCAATTTCTCGACTTCTTCAAGGTTAAACTGCTCCAGATTAATTTGGCCATCATCTTTTCCACCGGAGGCCGTAAAGTTGAAATCTTCCGGTTGCAAAACATGTCCGTTGCTGAGAATGACTGCGCGTTCAATCGCGTGTTGCAACTCACGGATGTTTCCTGGCCATGGATGCTTATGCATGCGCGTAATGGCTGCTTCACTGATTTTATTGACACCTTTTTGATACTTTTCAGCGTAGTGCTTTAAGAAATGACTGGCCAACAATGGTATATCTTCAAACCGTTCCCTCAAGGGGGGCACCTCTATTTCAATAGTGTTGATTCTGTATAGAAGATCTTGTCTGAATTTATTTTCTTTTACCATGTCATACAATGGCATGTTGGTTGCGCAAATAAGGCGGAGGTCAATGGCGGTGTCTTTATTGGAACCCACCCTGCTAACTTTTCTGTTTTGTAAAACCGTTAGGAGCTTTGCCTGCAGCGGCATCGAGAGGTTTCCGATTTCGTCCAAAAACAAAGTTCCGTTGTTGGCGAGTTCAAATCTGCCGGGCCGGTCTTCCTTGGCATCTGTAAAGGCGCCTTTTTTATGTCCGAACAGTTCACTTTCAAATAATGTTTCTGTGATAGAACCCAGGTCTACACTGGCAAAATTTTCATTTTTGCGAGATGAATTACGGTGGATGGCGCGGGCAATTACTTCTTTGCCAGTCCCATTTTCACCAAGGATCAGAACATTCGCGTCTGTTTTAGCTACCCGGTCTATGGTTTGAAATATTTTTTGCATCACTGCACTTGGGCCGATGATCTCGCTGTATCGGTCATTCAAAGCCTGGTTGATTTCGTAATTTTTGTTTTTTAAGTTCTCGATAACATCTCTGGATTCGCGCAGACGCATGGCAGAATAAAGGGTAGCCAGTAATTTTTCGTTTTCCCAGGGTTTCAATACAAAATCCGTTGCTCCCCCCTTTATGGCTTTGACCGCCATTTGAATATCACCGTAAGCCGTAATCAAAACCACCACCGCCGACGGGTCAAGATTCAGAATTTTCTCCAGCCAATAATAACCTTCACTTCCACTGCTTACATCTTTTGTAAAATTCATGTCGAGTAGTATGACATCATAATCCTCATTGGTCATCAGCCCAGGGATAGCCTCTGGGTTTTTCTCTATATCAACCTGCACGAAATGCCGTTTAAGGTGCATCCGAGCTGCTTTTAATAAATCTTCATTATCGTCTACAATAAGAATTTTACCATGTTTGTTTTCAGTCATATTCAACGGTTTGTCGGTTTACGTGCTTCGATTTCGAGACGTGGCTGTCCGCTAGTGGGCAAAGCGTATACCGAAAGTAAAAACATGCCTGACAGCCGAAAAAATCAACCTTCTTTACATTTACGATTGATGGAAATGTTCGCAACCGGACAGGCCCGTTCACATGTGAACGAGTATACATGAGAGTTAACCATTTAATACGCTCAAAAACGCCCTCCGCCACTTGGCACGTTTGTTGGCAATGGGCTTAACCTGAGATCCTGGGGGCAAGGTGCGCCAGCGATAATAATTCGAAAATTAAGCATGGATAAGCAGATCAAGAAGAAGACGTGGACGGTTAAAAGAATAGCGACTTATGGTGGCATCGCGCTTTTCGTCGTGTTTGTTGGATACCAGTTTATTTTTGCTGACAGGCGTTCAACATTGCGCATTGAAAAAGACAAGATCACCATTTCGACTGTTCAAAGAGGTGTTTTTCAGGAGTTTATCCCTCAAACCGGCACCGTGGAACCGAGTCGAACCGTATATCTGGATGCCGTAGAAGGGGGTACTATCAAAAGGGTGGTTGCCGAAAGTGGCGCTATGCTAAAAAAAGGTGATGAAATACTCGAACTAAGCAACCTTAACCGTGAATTACAAGTCTTACAGCAGGAAGCGCAGTTAAATGAAAGTATTAACCGTGTACGGGAAACGCGTTTGGGTATAACTCAAAATGATTTGCAACAACGGCAGGAGCTGGCTTCCATTGATAATCAATTGCAGATTTTAGGACCGCAGTACGTCCGTCAGAAGCAGTTATTCGAAAAGAAATTAATTGCCAAGCAGGACTTTGAAAAAACAGAAGCGGATTACCATTATTTCCGTGAACGAAGAAAAATTACTTATGAAGTTTATAAAAATGATTCGATTGACAGGCTCAGGCAATTGACACAGATGAATTTTTCAGAAAGAAAAATGATTCAAAGCCTGGAGGGTGTTGGAACAATTCTGGACAATCTTATTATTCGCGCGCCTGTGGATGGACAGCTTTCACATCCTCCACTCGATGCAGGTCAGAATGTAAACATCGGTCAGCGTTTGGGTTGGATTGATATAGTGGGAAGTTATAAAGTGCGCGTCCCCATTGATGAATTGTATCTGCCCAGAATTTCAGAAGGTTTACGGGCGGAGACCACGTTTAATAATAAAGACTACATCCTGGAAATTACTTACGTTTATCCAGGTGTTGCCAATGGCAGATTTGAAGTGGATATGAATTTTGTAGGGGAAAGCCCTTCAGGTATACGAAGAGGTCAGTCATTGAGATTAAGAATACAGCTAAGTCAATCTTCGGAAGAATTACTGTTACCGGTAGGTGGTTTCTACAAAGACACAGGAGGTAACTGGGTATACGTGGCCGAGGGCGATAAAGCAATTAGAAGAGATATTAAGCTGGGGAGAAAAAATACGGAAAACTTTGAAGTGCTGGAAGGATTAAAACCTGGCGATCAGGTCATCACTTCTTCGTATGAGAACTTTGGCAACAATGAGGTGCTTGTACTGAATTAAGATCAGGCAAGTCCAGGCTTGCAGCCTTGCGAAACGCATGTAACCTTTCGTTTAAAAAGGAGTATAAAGGATAGAACTATTATTCAACATTGTACATCATATCGTTAATCCAATAATAAATCGCCATGATCAAACTCAAAAACCTCGAAAAAATTTACACTACTGAAGAAGTAGAAACGACAGCGTTAAATAACATCAACCTCGAAATCAAGGATGGTGAATTCGTAGCCATCATGGGCCCCTCAGGATGTGGAAAATCAACGTTACTGAATATCGTTGGTTTGCTTGACAATCCTTCCGGTGGAGAATATTATTTTGGTGAACATGAAGTTGCCAGGTATTCAGAGCGTCAGCGTGCCCAACTCAGGAAGGGTTCAATTGGTTTTGTGTTTCAAAGTTTTAACCTGATCGATGAGTTAACGGTTTTCGAAAACGTTGAGCTTCCCTTGCTCTATTTGAAAGTTCCCGCAGGCGAACGCAAACAGCGTGTTGAAGAGGTTCTGGAAAGAATGAATATTATGCACCGCAGAAACCACTTTCCTCAACAATTATCAGGTGGTCAGCAACAACGTGTTGCGATTGCACGTGCCATTGTTGCGAAACCAAAAGTGATCCTGGCCGATGAGCCTACCGGTAATCTGGACTCCGCGAACGGCGAAGAAGTAATGAAATTATTATCTCAATTGAATGAGGAGGGAACCACTATCATCATGGTAACGCACTCACCCTACGATGCCAATTACGCTCACAGGATCGTTAACCTGTTTGACGGAAAAGTAGTGACCGAGAATATTAAAGAACATTTCCATATCTAAATTCCTGATCGAGGAGCAAGGCCTGAAAGCCTTGCTCTTAACTCCGTACTCCAGGCGCTCACGGCTCCCCTAATCCTGGCGGGTTCACTTACTTAACGTTCGGAAAATGTTCAGAAATTATTGAAATATCATTCACTGCGTTGGTTACTATAACTTACGAGGTTCTCGTAACAAGTGGAGAAAACCAACGGATAAGTTATGGTTGAATAAAAAGTCAGTTCGATTGTGGCGATCATAACTGACTAGTTTAAGACCCTTCGGCTAACACTGAAGGGTTTTTTTGTGAAATCGAACAGTGGGTTGTACGGATGTGAACAAGCTTATTTTGAAAAACATAGAGGCGGACGTAGTTAAGCCACAAATATCCATGGCATATTTATGGCTAGCCATGCAACCTTAGCAAGTATTGTCAGTTCTGTAAAAAGAAACAACAAATCGATGATCAGAAATTATTTTCTCATTACCTGGCGGAGCATGATGAAGAACAAGCTTTTTATCTTCATCAATGTACTCGGTCTGGCCGTAGCCATTGCCTGTAGTATTGTTGCTTATTTTAACTGGGAGTTTGATGCAAAGTTTAACAAGCACCACACCAAAGCGGATAAAATATATCGGGTCAGTACTATTCGGGAGTTCGAGGGCAAAGCGACCCTCTATGGCTATGTACCGGTGGCCCTGGGAAATGTCGTTAAGCAGAATATGCCTGACGCTGAAAAGGTAGTTCGTATGTCATGGTCATATTCGAATGTTAAAGTCGGGGATAACCTTTTTCCTGGAGGATTGGCTTACGCTGATCCTGATTTTTTCGACGTATTCAGTTTTGAGATGCTGGCGGGAAGTCCGTCGGATTTAAAAGACAAGTCAAAAGTTTTTTTGAGTGATGAAATGGCATTAAAATTATTTGGGACTGTCGATGCCGTAGGAAAACCTCTCACCCAGGTTATTGGCAATGTACTCAAGGAATATATTGTGGGAGGTGTATTCAAAAAGCAACCGGCCAATTCAAGCTTTGTGGAGTTTGCATACACTCACTATGACAATTATTATGAGGACGCCAAAGAGGTTAATGAAAACGACTGGATCAACAGAAATACGCTCTTCGTCCTGATTGACGACCCGGCCCGCGTAGAGGCGATCAGTAAGCAGCTTCAACCTTACAAAGAAAACAACAATAAAATAAGAGAGGATTTTCAGATCAGTGAGTTTAAACTTGAGCCCTTTGTGGGAATGGCGCAACGCGACAGAGCGAATGATACCTGGACTCAAACCCGGGCTTCAAGTGGTGCGGAGGCGGTTCTTTCACCCATCATCATGGCGATGCTTGTTTTGCTTATTGCTTGTTTTAATATGACCAATACGGCCATTGCCATTTCTTCCAGAAGATTGAAGGAGATTGGCATCCGGAAAGTAATGGGAAGTATGAGAAGTCAGTTGATCATGCAATTTCTGGGAGAAACGGCTTTTATATGTACCATTGCATTGTTGCTAGGTTTGTTTCTTGGAGAGGTTCTGCTGGGGGCGTGGAATGCACTCTGGGAGAATATGAAGTTAACGTCTCATTATATTGACAATCCTGAATTCCTGTTCTTTTTAATTGGTATCCTTTTGTTCACCGCTCTTTTAGCTGGAAGCTACCCGGCTTTTTATATCAGTCACTTCGAACCTGTTGGCATTCTCAAAGGAAAGTTGAAGTTTGGAGGCACGAATTATTTTACCAGGATTCTGCTGGCGCTCCAATATTCATTTTCGCTGGTAGCCATCATCTTTGCTTTTGCATTTTATGGCAATTCGCTGTATCAGCGTGATTTTGATATTGGCTTTGATCAGAAGGGAGTTATCATCGCCTACGTTGAAAATCAGGGAGAATTTGAATCCTATCGCAACGCATTGCTACAAAATAAAGACATTGTTTCTATCGCCGGTTCCAAACACAGCATTTTTTCTGCCCTCTATAATGACCCCGTGAAATTTGAGTCTAAGCAACTCGAGGTTGATATCATCGAGGTAGGGGATGACTATGTAAAGGCCATGGGTCTCAATATAGTCGAAGGCCGGGATTTCCAAAAGGATTCCGAAACAGACAGGAAGGAATCAATTATTATTACTAATAAATTTGCTGAAAGTTTTGGCTGGGATAAACCTGTCGGTAAACAAATTCTCTGGATGGATACGGTGAAGTTATATGTTATTGGTGTCGTAAAAGATGTTTATTCTCAGGGATTATGGCGCGAAATGGACCCCATGATGATCCGGTA
Source organism: Chryseolinea sp. (assembly GCA_043722905.1). Lineage (GTDB taxonomy): Bacteria > Bacteroidota > Bacteroidia > Cytophagales > Cyclobacteriaceae > Chryseosolibacter. The sequence continues at coordinate 1,601 of JAYSOP010000685.1, read as the reverse complement.
TACCACGCCAGACCAGTATACCCATGTAATCGTCAATGCACCTGCTACAAAAATTAATGATATCAATAAGTTTATGGAGCGCGAATGGAAGCAAATTTTTTCGAATCGTTTATACAATGGTTGGTACCTGAATGCGAATATGGCGGAAGCCAATACGGTGAATGATAATATCGTCAAAATCTTTGGGTTCATGGGTGTCATTGCCCTGATACTCTCTGCTACAGGACTGTTTACACTCGTCTCCTTGAATATCCTTAAAAAGATGAAAGAAATTGGCGTTCGCAAAGTGTTGGGTGCTTCCATTGCGAATATTACCCGGATTATAAACAGTGAGTTTCTAATCATATTGATTATTTCGGCCCTCCTGGGTTCTTTGTTAAGTTACTTTGCTATAGATGCACTTATGAGGAGCATCTGGAAATATTATCAGCCGGCTACCAGCGCATCTTTTGCCATTTCCGTTTTAACGATGTTCTTGATTTCAGCGATAGCGATTGGATTTAAAGTATTTTCGGCAGCGTCAATGAATCCTGTACATAGTTTGCGGGATGAATAATGAAAGTTAATCCTATAGGCACAGATAAGTAATTATTTACTACCCTGAACAAGGGTACCGGTTTCCTGAATTGTTCACACAGACTGCTTTTATGTTTGTAACATTTTACCGGCTCCGTGCGTCTTAAGCGTACCAATCGCCGACCTTTATGATCCAGAATTATTTTAAGCTTGCCGTCCGCAATATCCTGAAGTACAAATTTTTTTCAGCGATTAATATTCTCGGTATGAGTATCGGCATTACGGCATGTTTCCTGATCGTGCTGTATGTGAATGACGAACTCAGCTACGATCGGTTCCATGAAGAAGCCGACAGGATTTATCAGGTAGGATTGCACGGAAAAATCGGTGGCCAGGATATTATGACTTCTACTACCTGCCCGCCGATGGCAGAAGCGCTTGTAAAAGAAGTGCCGGGGGTGGAACAGGCAATTCGAATTGCGAATTTTTGGGGTGCTCCATCCGTGAAATACGTAGAAAAAATATTTACAGAGGAAAAAATATTTTTTTCGGATTCTAATTTCTTCAGCTTTTTTGATTTTAAGTTACTGGAGGGGGATCCAAAAACTGCCTTGCAGGAACCCAATACGGTTGTGCTTACAAAAAGTATTGCAGATAAATATTTCGTCAACGAAAGCGCGATTGGTAAACTCATCATCATAGGAGGCGAAAAGACTTATAAGGTTACTGGAATTACTGCTGACGCACCCTTGAATTCGCATTTTATTTATAAGATTCTCATCTCGAGCAGCTCGGGCGAACACCTGAGTAGCGGTGTTTGGTTGAACAATTATCTGCAGACCTATTTTATGCTTGATAAACATACTCCGCTGGCGTCAGTCGAGGGAAAATTTAATGAACTTGTAACGAAGTATGTAGGTCCTGAGGTCCAACGTTTCATGGGTGTAACGATAAAACAAATGGAGGAACAGGGAGGTGCTTATGGATATTATACTACACCCCTTACTGATATCCACCTTAAATCAAAATCACAGCACGACCCTGAACCTGGCGGAAATATTATGTACATTTATTTTTTCGGTGGC
>JAYSOP010000684.1:0-5126 GCA_043722905.1 Chryseolinea sp. | reverse complement strand
CTCCGAAAACCGCAGAGTCCCTGAGACAGGAGACTCTGCGGAGACGATGAAGGGGTTGAAATTTGAAACTGCCGTCCCCGCAGTGTCTCACGTCTCGTGGACGCTGAGGCTTAGGAGTTTTATTTTAATTTTCCGGGCGGACAATGTGTGCTCCGAAACCGCAGAGTCCCTGAGACAGGAGACTCTGCGGAGACGATGGTGACCATTGTTGACCACTGACTACAAACTACTGACCATTGACTACTGACCATTGACTAATGACTATTACTATTGACTAAAAAATGAGCAACACCCTAAAGCTGAGCGGACTCGAAGCTGTTGAAATTACTGTTCAGTCTAATTTTGTAAATATTGGAGAGCGGACGAATGTAACGGGTTCGAAGAAGTTTCTTGATTTTATAAAAGAGGACAAGTTTGAAGAAGCCCTTGTCGTTGCGCTGGATCAGGTGCGCGGTGGAGCGCAGGTCATTGACGTGAACATGGATGAAGGGATGCTTGACTCGAAAGCGGCCATGGTTCGCTTCCTGAACCTGATGGCCTCTGAACCAGAAATTTCGCGCATACCGGTTATGATTGATTCTTCCAAATGGGAAGTCATTGAAGCGGGTCTCAAATGTCTGCAAGGAAAAGGTATTGTCAACTCGATCAGTCTGAAGGGTGGGGAAGAAGAATTTATCCGTCAGGCGAAACTGGTGAAGCGTTACGGCGCTGCCGTGGTGGTGATGGCCTTTGATGAAAACGGACAAGCTGATACCTATGAAAAACGGATCGCGATTTGCAAACGTGCCTATGATATACTGGTAGATCGGGTAAAATTTCTTCCCCAGGATATTATTTTTGATCCGAATATTTTTCCCGTTGCCACGGGAATAGAAGAACACCGGAATTACGCCCTTGATTTCTTTAAGGCCGCGAAATGGATTCGGGAAAATCTTCCACACGCCCATGTGAGCGGAGGGGTGAGCAATGTTTCGTTCAGCTTCCGCGGAAATCAGAAGGTCAGGGAAGCCATGCACTCCGCGTTCCTTTATCACGCGATACAGCACGGTATGGATATGGGAATTGTGAATCCCACTATGCTGGAAGTATATGTTGAGATTGACAAAGATCTCCTTGAACGGGTCGAGGATGTATTGTTAAACCGACGCGATGATGCAACGGAAAGGCTACTGGAATTTGCTGAAACCGTGAAGGGTGTAGCCAGGAAAAAGGAAACCGACAACGAATGGCGGAAGGGGTCTGTGGAAGAACGGCTGACCCACTCCCTCGTAAGGGGCGTTATTGATTTTATCGATCAGGATACCGAAGAGGCCAGGTTGAAATACGGGATACCTTTGCTGGTCATTGAGGGTCCCCTGATGGCGGGTATGAATGTGGTAGGTGATCTTTTTGGCGCCGGCAAAATGTTTTTGCCACAGGTAGTGAAGAGTGCGCGTGTGATGAAGAAATCCGTTGCCTATCTCACACCCTTTCTTGAGGAAGAGAAACGCCGTACCGGGACAACGCACCAGGCCGCGGCCAAAATATTGATGGCTACTGTTAAAGGTGATGTCCACGACATCGGAAAAAATATCGTGGGTATTGTGCTGGCATGCAACAACTATGATGTGATTGACCTGGGAGTAATGGTTCCTCCTGAAAAGATCCTGGAGGCAGCCATACGTGAAAAAGTGGATGTGATCGGCTTGAGCGGATTGATTACGCCTTCCCTGGATGAGATGGTGCATGTCGCAAAGGAATTACAACGTCAGAAATTAAATTTTCCATTGTTGATAGGAGGGGCAACTACTTCCCGCATTCATACGGCAGTGAAGATCGATACCGTCTATGATGGCCCCGTTATCCACGTACTGGATGCTTCGCGGTCAGTACCGGTGGCAAGTGAGCTGATCAATCCTGCAACATTGGGCAACATAAAGCAGCGTTTCAAGGAAGAGTATAAAAAGATGCGATCTGATCATGAGAGCCGGAAGTCAGACAAGCACTACATCACCCTGTCGGAGGCCCGGAAGAATAAAGTAAAAATTGACTGGCCTTCCCGGGTTTTTACAAAACCCGTGTTTACCGGACGAAAAGAATTCCTACACTATCCGCTTGCGGAACTCCGCCAATACATTGACTGGACGCCTTTCTTTCAAACCTGGATGATGGCAGGCCGTTACCCCGGAATATTGAATGATTCTGTAGTGGGAGTAGAAGCTAAAAAACTTTTCAATGATGCCAACCGGATGCTGGATGAGATCATCCGGGACAACACCTTACAAGCCAGTGGTGTGGTATCATTTTATGAAGCGGTAAATGTGGGTGATGATGTTGTGTTGTCTGCGAACGGAAAATCCGTGACTACGTTCCATTTCCTTCGTCAGCAGAATAAAAAGGCAGAGGGGTTACCCAATTTTTGTCTGGCGGATTACATTTCTCCGGAATCTGGAAAAGATTATTTTGGAATGTTTGCCGTTACAGCGGGCATCGGCCTGGAGAAAATAATTGAGCAATGTAAAGCTAACGTGGATGATTATTCAGAGATCATGGCCAAGGCGCTGGCGGATCGTTTAGCTGAAGCTTTTGCAGAATGTCTCCATCAAAAAGTAAGAAAGGAGTTATGGGGCTATGATAAAAATGAAACCCTTTCCAATGAAGACCTGATCTCCGAAAAATATCAGGGCATACGACCGGCGCCCGGATATCCGGCTTGTCCCGATCATACAGAAAAGAAAACGTTGTTTGAATTGCTGGATGCCAATAAGATAGGCATCATTCTGACTGAGTCGTATGCCATGTATCCGGCTGCAGCCGTCAGTGGTTTTTATTTTTCGCATCCGGACTCAAAATATTTTGGATTGGGAAAAATAGAAAAAGATCAGGTTGAGGATTATGCGAGGAGAAAGGGGATGAGTCTGAATGAAATTGAACGGTGGTTGAGTCCGAATCTTTCTTATGATATTTGATTTTGTGAATGTGTGAAGGTGCTAAGGTGTTAGGGTGCTGAGGTGTTAAGGTGTTAGGGTGTTAAGGTGTTAAGGTGTTAAGGTGTTAAGGTGTGAATGTGTTAGGGTGTAAAGGATTGTGAAGACCTTCTAGTCAAACCAATAACGTTTAAAGAGTTTAACGCCGTTAATTTATTATGTTAATTTTCAAAAAAAACCCTTAATAATATGAGTACAATAACAAGATTTGAAGACCTGAAATGCTGGCAGGCTGCAAGGGAATTGGTTAAAATGGTTTATTTGGTTTCGAAAACGGGTGAGTTAGCGATGGATTTTGGGGCTAAAGACCAAATCCGCAGGGCGGCGCTTTCCTCGATGAATAATATTGCGGAAGGTTTTGGGAGATTTGGCAGAAAAGATTTCATTAAGTTTTTGGCCATCTCTCAAAGTTCGACTCTTGAAGTGCAGAGTATGCTCTATGTCCTTTCTGATTTAGAATATCTTAACGAAGAAAAAATCACCGAAATCAGAAGCAAATCAGAAGAAACTAAAAACCTCACATTAGCATTTATCAGATATCTCAAAAGCACCATAAATAAGAAGCCAAAGAAAAATTTATAGCCACATCAACACATCAACACATCAACACATTAACACATCAACACATCAACACATCAACACCTTAACACATTACCAATAGAATGAAAGTTTGCGACCACATCAGGAATGCCAAAGGAAAAACATTGTTCACCATTGAGATCCTTCCTCCTCTGAAGGGAGATAATATCCGGAACTTGTTTAACAACATGGATCCATTGATGGAGTTTAAGCCCCCGTTCATTGACGTTACCTATCACCGGGAAGAGTATATTTATAAGATCAAGGAGGGAGGACTCCTGGAGAAACGATCCATCAGGAAACGTCCCGGTACGGTTGGAATTTGTGCGGCCATTCAGAATAATTATAAAGTGGATACCGTTCCCCATATTATCTGCGGAGGTTTCAGCAAGGAGGAAACTGAAAATGCCTTGATTGACCTGCATTTCCTTGGTATCGACAATGTCTTGATCCTCCAGGGAGATGGTATTAAGAATGAGGGTAAGTTTGTTCCCGAAGCTGATGGTCATAAATACGCTTCAGATTTATTGCAACAGGTAGTGAATATGAATGAGGGCCGATATCTTGAAGAGGAACTCCAGAATTCCGCCCCGACGAATTTTTGTATCGGCGTGGCTGGTTATCCCGAGAAACATTTTGCGGCCCCGAATCTAAAGGCGGACCTGAAGTACCTGAAGCTTAAAGTGGATTTGGGCGCTCAGTATGTAGTCACTCAGATGTTTTTTGACAATCAGAAATACTTTGACTACGTGGACAAATGCAGGGAAGCCGGCATTCTTGTCCCGATCATTCCAGGTATTAAACCCATTACAACGAAGGGGCAATCGAATATACTTCCCACAACCTTTCACATTGATATTCCGGAGGACCTTGCCGATGAAGTTGAAAAATGCAAGGACAACCAGGCAGTAAAAGAGGTGGGTATCAAGTGGGCTATCCAGCAATCCAAAGAGCTCATCAGCAAAGGGGTGCCTACGCTTCATTTCTACTCCATGGGAAAATCGGATCCCATCTATCGCATAGCTAAGGAGTTGTTTTAAAGTGGGTTTCTTCTCTTGCCGGTCATCACCTCTCGTACGGGTAAACTATTCATACCGTAAACTCTTCGCGGGATTGGCGCTCGCTGCCTTCAGCGTGTGGACGGAAACTGTTATCAACGCGATCATAACAACTGCCAGGCTGGGCATAGCGAAGATCCACCACGATAGGGGTATACGATAAGCGAAGTCTGATAACCAGCCTTGCATGATCCACCATGTAAAGGGAACGGCCAGAAAAATTGACAGGCATAATAGAATCAGATAATCCTTGCTCATGAGGGTGAGTATACTGGAATTCGAGGCACCCATCACTTTGCGAACACCGATTTCCTTCGTACGCTGGATGGCCGTAAGAGACGACAACCCGAATAATCCCAGACAGGCAATGAAGATGGCCAGCGCAGAGAATATACCAAACACTTTTCCAAATTGCTGATCGGCCTCGTATTGCTGATTGTAATAATCATCCAAAAAGAAATGAATAAAGGGATTACCCGGAAACAGGGCTTTCCAGTGTTCTTCAAATTTTGCCATCGACTGT
>JAYSOP010000683.1:0-2785 GCA_043722905.1 Chryseolinea sp. | reverse complement strand
ACGTGGCATTTTGTCTCCTCGAGATACGTTTTGACTTTACCGCCCACTACATCATCACTAAACAGTGACTGCGATCCTCCTACCAGTAAAAGATCGTAGTTTCCTTTATTCGCTTCTCCGGTGATCTCCTTGTTCGTATCATTGGTCGCCCTGTAAAGTGTTTTCACTTTAATACCAAGATTCTCGGCCTCATGCCATACCAGGCGGAAACTTTCCTGTTCATATTCTCTGGCTTCTTTGGGATTGATATCGGCACTGGGCGTTAGATGAAGCGCAGTGATATCTACCTCGGCAGTTTTTTTATGGGTAAGCTGATCAGCCAATCGAAGCAGTTTTTTTCCTTTGATGGGTGGTCCGAAAGAAAAGAGAATTTTATAAAAATTTCCCCTTTCCTGAACGGTTTTATCCGGATAAAAATAATTGATGAGATCGAGGGCGGGGCCAGTCATGAAGGTCGTTACCAGGGCCATCAGCACCATCATCGCGAAAACCTCCGGGGTGAGCACTCCGAGATCGTATCCAATATTCAGGACGATCAGCTCCATCAGCCCACGGGTGTTCATCAGGGCTCCCAGCGATAAGCTTTCTTTCCAGGATTGTCCAACAAAACGGGCGGCGAAGGTTGTTCCTCCAAATTTCCCGGCCACGGCTGTGAGAATTATTACGCCGCAGATCATCCAAAGATGGCTATCATTTAGCAGACCTATCTCTGTTCTCAAACCGGTAAAGACAAAGAACAAAGGAAGCAGCAGTACAAGGCTGATATCCTCCACCTTTTCCATCATGATCTTCCTGAAATTGAAATTGGGAGGCATAATCACACCCGCGAGAAAAGCGCCGAACAACGCATGTATGCCAATGATCTCCGCGAGATAAGCCGAACCCAGCAACACAATAAAAGATACCGCAACAATCGTTTTGCTGATGGTCTCCCTTGAAGAATACACTTTCCCTAACCTTTTCAAAAATCGCTGAACAACTAAAATCATGAACAGAACATAACCCAGGGCCAGTGCTATTGTATAAAGTGCGCTGACAAAGGTTCCAGCCTTTACGATAGCGATCACTACCGCCAGCAAACACCACGCGGTGATGTCATCCGCTGCTGCACATGTAATAGCAATGATGCCTAAATTTGTTTTGGTAAGATTTCGCTCCTGAATTACACGGGCCAGCACGGGAAAAGCGGTGATGCTCATGGCAATTCCCATAAATAAAGAGAAGGATAAAAAAGAAATATTGTCGGGAGCCAGGTCTTCGTACAGATAATACGCGAGCCCCATTCCGAGAAAATAGGGGATCACAATACTGGCGTGACTGATCACCACCGCATCGTTCGCCTGGTTTTTTACCACTTTTAAGTCCAGCTCCAGCCCAATCACAAACATAAACAGGATCAACCCCACCTGACTCAAAAACTGAAGGTTGCCTAATGATCCGGACGGAAATAGAAATCCTGAAACTTCCGGAAAGAACAAGCCCACAACGGATGGACCTAATAAAATGCCGGCAATGATTTCGCCGATCACTGTGGGCTGTCCAATCTTATGAAAGATGAATCCAAAAACGCGCGATATTAAAATGATGGCTATGATCTGTAGTAATAAGATCGGCAATGGATGCAGGATATTTTGCAGGAAAGAATCCCAGAATAGATGGAAGGGTCGGGTGATTGGGTTGGTGTCGGGATCTGAGTGAACTAATTTACCAGCTTCCAACAAAATACCTTGTTGGGTAATCCAATAAATTAACCCCCCAAAAACGACAATGACCAAAAGGTAAAAGATTAGATTCTTGTTTTTGGTCATTGCACAGCCTCTATGGATCCTAAAAATAGCAATTCTTCGCGTATGAATACGGAATGGCGTTTCAGCGCATTTTACAATGATTTCGCCTTGTTCCAATAGGCATCCATCTCTGCCAGGGTCATTTCCCCCAATTGTTTTCCATCCCTGGCAGATTCCTTTTCCAGGTACTGAAACCGTTTGATGAATTTTTTATTTGTCCTTTCCAGCGCTTCTTCAGGATCCAGATTAATAAACCTCGCATAGTTCACTAACGAAAATAAGAGGTCCCCAAATTCAGCCATTGCTTTTTCCTGGTCGATAGGCAATTCGCTTTCGACGTTGAATTCTTTTTTGAATTCCTGCATTTCTTCTTCCACCTTCTCCCAAACCTGCTCCTTTTTCTCCCAATCAAAGCCCACACCGCGTGCTTTATCCTGAATACGAATCGCCTTCACCATCGCTGGAAGGGTTTTGGGTACGCCCTCTAAAACCGATTTGTTTCCGTGCTTTAATTTTAATTTCTCCCAATTGGCTTTAACTGTTTCTTCGTCGTTAGCCACCACATCGCCATAAACATGGGGGTGTCGCTCAATTAATTTATTACATATTGAGTTGAGTACATCGGCAACATCAAACGCTTTTCCTTCGGAAGCGATGCGCGAATAGAAGACGAGGTGTAACATCAGGTCTCCGATCTCTTTCTTTACTTCGTTCAGGTCTCCCTCCAGAATGGCATCCGACAGCTCATAGGTTTCTTCAATCGTTAAGTGACGCAAAGTTTCCAGCGTTTGAATTTTATCCCAGGGACAATTCTCACGCAATTCATCCATGATCGTTAACAACCTGTCAAACGCTTTAATTTTTTCATGCCGATTAATATCGGGGGTAGATACGGGCTTCTTCATACAAAAGTTTGAACGCTCGCAGCAAGGTAATAAATCCCTTAATCACAGGGTTCATCAAATTGAAACATCCCCACAATCATATCGGGGTGTGCC
>JAYSOP010000682.1:0-3297 GCA_043722905.1 Chryseolinea sp. | reverse complement strand
CAGCCAGCCTTATTATTTTGGACGGTTCGGTAAAATGGTGGTGGCTTATTTTTTCGATGCCAAAGAGATCATCAGGTTCTCCCAATCACCCACAGGGGGCGGTGAACTTAATCCGGCATGGGATTTTCAGTATATCATCCCTTCTCCGGAAACCGGCAAAAAATATTCGTTGAAAGTGAGAATGGTTTACAAGCCTTACGTCAGCGAGGAAGATATCAGCGATGAGTTCGAAAAATGGAAAAAGAAGAATTAATTACTTCACATCTTTTTTGACCCAACCAATATCCTAAGAGTTAGATAATCTAAGCCGCCTGTATGCCATCTGAACCGAGTCATCCAACTGCAAAACGATTACTTTCTATTGATACGCTCCGTGGTTTTGATATGCTCATGATTGCGGGAGCAGGGGCATTCATTTCCCTTCTCTACGGGAAGACCGATTGGGCCTGGGTCGATGCGCTCGCCCAACAATTTGAGCACCCTAAATGGCATGGTTTCGCATTTTATGACTTTATTTTTCCGCTCTTCCTTTTTATTGCAGGATTGTCACTCCCCTTTTCGCTGAATAAGGGGCTTGAACAAGGATTTTCTAAATCAAAACTCTACAAAAAAGCCTTTATAAGAATGCTGATCCTGATCGGCCTGGGTATTTTGGACAAGAATGCTCCCGTACCTTTTTTGGATTGGACACAGATCCGTTTTGTTGGGGTACTGCAACGGATCGGAATTGCTGGATTTTTTGCCACTGTGCTTTACTTGAATTTTAATACCAGGAGCAGAATGTTATGGGTGGGTGCCTTATTGCTTTTCTACTACGCCGCTATGTTTCTCGTACCCGTGCCAGGGTATGGCGCCGGTGACCTGTCCTTTGAAGGAAATCTTGTTGGTTGGATTGACCGGAATTTCCTTCCGGGAAGGTTACTGCAAAAAACCTATGATGAAAACGGATTGTTTACACAAATTCCGGCTCTATGCCTGACCATCCTGGGCACGGTGGCAGGAGATTTTTTGCGTAACAAGAACACTTCTGAATATGTGAAACTCCGAAACCTGGCTTTGGCCGGTATGATTGGTGTGGGTACAGGACTTATCTGGAGTCTCCATTTTCCGATCAATAAACATTTGTGGAGCTGTTCTTTTATCATGCTTACCGGTGGAATGGCATTCCTTTCCATCGCGCTGTTTTATTGGATCATTGATATCATGCAATTTCGAAGATGGACTTTTTTCTTTATCGTAATAGGGATGAACAGTCTGACTATCTACATGGTTTACAGGTTTATTGATTTTGGATATACATCCCGTTTACTTTTCGAAGGACTGTATATCCGTAGCCCGGAACCATGGCATCCCGTTTTTCAAAGCCTTGGTGCACTCGCGTTGGTCTGGGTGTTTCTATACATATTATACAGATTGAGGATTTTTGTCAAGGTGTAGAGGAGAAACTTCGCGAAAGTTAAGGACTTTCGTGAAGTTGACACCGGGTCTTTTGGTTGTGTTCGAAAATACTCAGTCCCTCAAAACTTCGGGTGCTGGTTGAAAATTCTGCTTCGAAAAACTTTCTGAAAGTCCTGAAACTTTCCGAAAGTGAATTTGCCTTCCCGGCAAAAATTATTTTCCCGGTAGAGAATAGTTCCTGGAAATATCATCAATCACCAAAACCCAATCCTGTCCATAACCGGATGTCGGAGGCGTAAATTCAAGGGGTGCTTTCTTGGAAAATTTCCCGGCGCTTTTACTTTCTCCGTTTTTTGGATTGTACCAGGTTGCAGCGATTTCTTTACCAGAAATCTTATTGGTATTGACGGTAAATTTTTTCCCCTGAGCACTATACACAAAAATATAATCCTGACCACGGGTGGCCTGGACGCGATCATTGGCATTCAGTGCATCCGTTATTAACGTTTGATCAGGGACGCGTTCAAACATCGGGCGCGATTCAATGAGCTGACGCAAATACTTCAGTTGGCGTGATCCCGGAAGATCAATAGCAACATACCATGGAAAATGAGGACCATTCACCGGTTCGCGGTGTGGGGCGTACATCTGCCAGATATCATGGCACCCATAGGTATGACCAAAAGCGCCGGAAAAAACATTCAGCCAGGCCAGCTTTCGTATGTCATAGGCACTCGATGTGCCAAGATCTTTCGCGTTGAAACATACAGGATGATCTTCATACAATGGCTCCCCATCCAATACTGGTTTAACGGGTTTGAGATTGTAGACGTGCTGCACACGATCCCACACATTATTCTCGCGACAATGACCGGTCTGAAACATATTGAAGTCCAGCCAGTCATCCTGATGAAACCATTTCGATGAGCCTCCGTCTTCAAGCGAATTGGGTTGGGGATGAAAAGTGATTAAAGCTTTGTCATGGCCACCGACACCCTCTGCAATCCCCTCTGCCATTGCCCGCCATACAGCCACATCCTTTTCATCGCGTGGATTTCTATCGCCTCCAAGGATCCAGATGATATTTTTTTGATTCTTATACCGGTTCGCAATCCACTTACCGTATCCTTTCGCATTGTGTGAATTAAAAATTTCAGGCCCCTTCCCCCAACGGTCCTTAAAAACTTTATCGCCCCAGGTGGGGAGCAACCCGATGTACAGGCCCAGTTGTTCAGCCTTTCGAATGATAAAGTCTACATGCTGAAAATACGCTTCGCGTGGTTTCGCCGGGTCATCATTTTCCAGCGGGATTTCGCCGTAAGGATTAGGTTCATGCAATCCATCCAGCTCAGCCAGGGCAACGGCCTGGATAACAGTAAATCCATTATCAGCCCGATTTTTCAGATATTTCTCAGCTTCTTCGCGATCGAGCCTGTGAAATAGTTCCCATGCGGTGTCTCCTAACCAGAAGAAGGGCTTGCCATCGGAAGTTTGGAGAAAGCGTTTGTTGGATGATACCTGTAATTGTGCAGATGCCAGTGAAGTGATGAATGTGAGAATTAGAATGAGGTTGATTTTATTCATTGGTAAGTAATTATAGCGTCTAATTTTTGAAGAGCATAGTTACGGGAATGATCTAAACAATTATCCACCACCTTTTCTGCCGGGGTTCGGTTAATTTTCAGAAAGCGCATGATCCTCTACTTCCACATGGATGAAGGCTGAAATTTTTCTTATCGCCGCCACTAAATCTTTCTTCCTGCGTTTATTTAATAACTGAATTTTTATTCCATCATCAAACTTAACGTATCCATTATATTCATTGTGCGAAAAGATGGATGACTGGTTTGTACGGGAATACATCCGTTGGGTTACTTTAGAACGGTTGATAAATAATTT
>JAYSOP010000681.1:0-1809 GCA_043722905.1 Chryseolinea sp. | reverse complement strand
CAACTTTGGCGTTTTTATTGGCATCAATCTGTTGATTGCTAAATCTGTCAATGCCGATAATGCGGCACACTTTGGCGGATTGGGCGCAGGACTTATCATCGGGCTTTATTCTCTCATGACTGGTGGTGGTCCATCGTTTAGAAAAGTGAGGATCGAATATCTTCTCATGCTGATCCTAATTGTTATTTATGTTGGGCTCCCGCGGTATCAGGTTTCATATTATAAATTCTTTCAACAAGTTCTTGCCGCCGAAGACTCCACCAATCAAAGAGTAGGTGGTAATCTAACCGACGAGCAATATCTGGAGGTCTTTACGAGAAACATCCACGATTGGGATACGGCCGCGCAGATGCTCAATGGTCAAACTTACTTGCCTCCGGAATTAGCACGTGATACTGCCAGGCTAAGAAAATATATTATGTATCGTAAACAGGAAAATCGTTATAAAAAGCTCATGATCGAGCGTGAGTCGTATGTTTACCTGGATAGCATTGCTAAAGTTCAGGAAGGAATGATCCCCACTCTGGAACTGGATTATCCTTTGTCCTTCCGGATGCCAACCGAAAAAAAAAATGAAGAACCCGTAAAAGGCGATACCACTGCAAGACAAACAATAACGGTATTATATGATAGTAACTGGGTCGAGATATCTTCACCACCCGCTACTTTTTTCCGAGTCGGTTACAGAGATAGTCTGGGAAGATGGGATGGGATAGTACGGGATCATTATGACAATGGTGAAATCCAGATGAAAGGATCCTATAAAAAAAACAAACGCGATGGCATCTTTCTATATTACTCCGATCATCGCACCTACACCTCGGCCGGACGATATCAGGACGATCAAAGCATAGGGAAATGGGAAACCTATCACGAAAACGGAAAGCTTGCCTCTGAAATTTTCTACAAAGACGGTTATTTTTTTAAAAATCTGTGGGATAGCGTTGGCAACCAACTCGTCATCGATGGCCACGGAAAAGAGACACAGCGACATCCCAATGGGACCATTGCTATTGAGGGTGAATACAGAAATGGGAGTAAAGAAGGTTATTGGTATGGTCGGCATAGTAATGGACAAATGCATTTTGAAGAAAATTTTAGGGAAGGTAGATTGTTAACGGGCCGGTCACGAAGCTTATCGGGAGAAACATTTGTTTACGATGCAACCAGTTTGTTTCCATTGCCGGAAGGTGGGTTTGAAAAATTTAAAAGGTATGTCACTGATGAAGCCGGGAAGATTAACAATAAAATTACCGGGCAGGTTAGAATTTCCTTTAGAGTAACAACAAAAGGTTTACTCACCGATGTGAATGTTGAAAAAAGTCTCTCCCGGGAACTGGATGCGAAGGCTAAAGAGATTGTGATGAAGGGTCCCCGATGGATTCCCGCCAGGGAGCACGGGCATCTGGCGGTAGATGGTTTTGCTTACGTGGTGGTTGATTTTGATTGAGAAAGGTAAAAAACTTGCTTCCGCGCAGGCTTCAAATACAAACTCTTCTTTACGCAAGAAATCTGATTTTATTCTACGAGCAATGTTCTTGCGACATGCATTGTTAAGGCCTTTAGCCCAGCGTCCAACTAAATCTCAATAATATCCGTTTTTTTATTGCCGTATATTTCATGATCTTCTATTCTACTGACATAGGGTTGTCACAACCTGTGTTTTCTTTGCATCATCTATATCACCCGTAAATCTTTAATCATGGAACAGAATACAATTGAAACAAGCATTGATGCCAGTAAGACAACTGTCATTTCCCAGGAAATTCTGCTAGATCATTGGCAGGGGCACAGGAGACTAACCCGCAA
>JAYSOP010000680.1:0-2091 GCA_043722905.1 Chryseolinea sp. | reverse complement strand
TCATTACTCTGATGCTATTGTTCACACGGGTCGTTATGGGAGCACGGTCATGGTAGCGTGGAAGAGCAAAAAATTGGGTGATTTCCTTTTGCTTTCGAACGGCATCGTGCTGATGGTGCTCATTAACCTTCTTTCTTCGCAGTTTTTTTTCAGGATTGACCTCACCGAAGAGAAACGTTATACGATTAAGGATCCGACACGGGAAATATTAAAATCCCTTGATGATGATATTTATGTGGAGGTGTATCTTGAAGGCGAAATGAATGCGGGTTTCCGAAGATTCCAAAAAGCCATTCGCGAAACCTTAGAGGAGTTCAGGATCTATTCCAAAAATAAAATTCAGTATTCCTTCATTGATCCTTCCACTGCCTTGAGTCAAAAGGCAAGATCTGAATTTATGGCGGAACTTGCTTCAAAAGGCATCCGGCCAACCAATGTGATCGATAAACGCAATGGGCAGCGTTTAGAAAAAATCATTTTTCCCGGCGCCCTTATTTCTTATGGGGGTGCTGAAAAAGGCGTGATGTTATTGAAAGGAAATAAGGCGGGTACACCGGAGGAGGAGATTAATCAATCCATCGAAGGGGTGGAGTTTGAATTAGCCAATGCTATTTATAAGCTTGTCGAACCGGATCCTAAACAAATTGGATTTGTATCCGGACATGGCGAGCTTGGTGGATTGTCTGTAATGGCCTTGAAGGAGGCAGTCTCCGAAACCTATCACGTTCGCGAAGTAATGCTGAACCAACCATCGGTGCAAGAATGTGCAGCCCTTATCATCGCGAAACCTGCCCTTTCATTTTCACCCCTTGAGAAATACAGACTTGACCAATACATCATGAAGGGGGGAAAGGTATTGTTTTTACTGGACAAGCTGGATGCCAGCATGGACAGCGCCTCGCAGGCGAATTATTTTGCGTTCCCGTTTCAGACAGATCTTGATGACCAGCTTTTTAAATACGGTATCCGAATCAACCCTGATCTGATTCAAGACCGCTATGCAGGAAGGTATCCCGTTATCACCAGTCAACGGTCTGATGGAACGCCGCAGATGCAAATGATGGACTGGCCTTATTTTCCCCTTATCAACCGCTTTGGCAACCATGTAATAACGCGTAACCTGGATATTGTGCTAACCCGTTTTGTGAGCAGTATCGATACCGTTAGAGCGGAGGGCATCTCCAAAACTCCTTTGCTTTTCACTTCCCAATTTTCAAGAAAACTCATGGCTCCGGTTAACATAAACATCAACGAGATTCGTCAAGACCGAACGGCTGAACAATTCAAAGAAAGTTTTCTCCCGGTAGCTTATCTACTGGAGGGAACCTTTACCTCCCTGTTTAAAAACCGGTTCTTGCCTGACGGTTCTGACAAAGGCTCTTTCCGGCAAAATAGTCTTCCAACTAAATTGATCGTTGTATCGGATGGTGACCTTGGCCGCAATGAAGTGAATTCGAGATCAGGCCAGCCGCAGCCACTGGGATTTGACCCCTTCACAAACTATACGTTTGCCAATCAGGATCTGTTATTAAATATGATCGCCTTTCTTGTTGACGAGAACGGGTTGATCCGCGCCCGGAATAAAGAAATTAAGATCAGGCCCTTAGATCGTGAAAAAGCTTCTTCAGAGAAACTTTTCTGGCAGGTTATTAATTTAGTTCTGCCGTTATTTCTCTTGATGACTTACGGATTTTTTAGGTCTTATTGGCGTAAAAGAAGGTTCGCCCGTTTTTAGCATGCACGAAAAAAAGAATCAGTGGCTGTTGATCTTCCTGGTTGTGTTGATCCTATGCACCGGAGTAGTGTATTGGTTTGTGCGGCCTTCAAATAAAATGGATATTGACCATCGTATTTTTCAGGCCCAGGATTATAAAAGCATCGACAGAATTTATCTCGACTCGGATACTGCGAGGATTACGCTTGATTTTAATGGCACACGGTGGCGGGTAAACAATGAATATGACGCGGATGGAACTATGATCAATGTATTGTTTGCTACCCTTCAGCAAGCCAGGCCAAAAAGGTCTGTGGGGATTGGGCAAAAAGATTCCATTTTCCAGCAGATCACGAAAACGGGTATAAAGGTTTCCT
>JAYSOP010000679.1:0-3965 GCA_043722905.1 Chryseolinea sp. | reverse complement strand
CCTACCGCAGAGAGAAGGGCTACAACAATGGCAAACCATAATTGAAATTTGGTATAATACCCAATTTGATCAGCGGGCGGGGCCATGTTGGAAGAGCCGCCGAATAAATTGATGATGCTGTTCCATACGGGAATGGAAGTTGCCATGATAACCTGAAATCCCATCAGACAAAGCACTAACGTGCCAATGAATATCCAGAACTCACGTGAGTAAGTTGAAACTTCTTTATCCGTTGTTGGTATCTCTTTCCAGCGGATCACGGCAAGGACAACGGCGACAAAAAGGAAAAAAAGCAGATAGATCAACAGTTGTCCTGATAGGCCCAGATCCGTGAACGAGTGAACAGATGAGTCTCCGAGGATCCCACTTCGGGTAAGAAAGGTAGAGTAAAGGATGAGTATAAACACAGTGACCACAAGTATCATAGACGCTTTCAATGCAGTCTCACTGTTTTTATAGGTAATCATGGTATGTATGGCTGCAATTAAAATAAGCCACGGTACGTATACCGCATTTTCCACTGGGTCCCAGTTCCAATAACCGCCGAAATTTAAAGTTTCGTAGGCCCAATACCCTCCCATTAAAATTCCTAATCCCAGTACAGCGCCCCCAAAAAGAGCCCATGGAAGTGCGGGACGTACCCATTCGCGATAGCGTTTCAACCATAATCCGGCAATACAAAAAGAAAACGGAACCAACGTGGAGGCAAAACCTAAAAACAGTGTAGGCGGGTGGATCACCATCCAATAATTTTGAAGCAGGGGGTTTAGTCCATTGCCTTCTTTGGGAATAAAATCCGGTTGGCTTTGAAAGATGGGTGCGTCGTGCATCACATCGCGTAACAACACGAAGGGAGAACTTCCTACTCTGAAATCAAATCCTGGTAAGACAACCCCCAGGATCATGGACGCCAGGAAAGCCTGAACAAGCGCAAAAACTGTCATCACAGGACCTTCCCAAAATTTATTGGTATTGATTATGACAATTCCCAGGACTGCCTGCCAGAACATCCACAAAAGAAAACTACCTTCCTGGCCGTTCCAAAAAGTAGAGACGAGATAATAATCAGGAAGTTTACTGTCGGAGTAACTGTAGGCGTAATGATATTCAAAATAGTGATTGGCAATGATGACAAATAGCGAAATACAAATTCCGATTACCGAAGCCGCATGCGTATAGAAGCCAATGGAACCATTTTGTGTCCAAAAATTTTTTTTCTCTAGTGACGTTGCATTTGTGCCTTTGAAATAGCAAAAGGCTGATGCGAGCGCAGCGACAAAAGAGGTGATCACAAAGAAGTGACCCAGATCACCGATAAAATAATGAATCATATAAAAGTACAAATTACGAAGTACGAAGTACGAAGGTGAAATGTGCTTCGCATGCTAAACGCTGACTTTTTGTTCCTGATATTTAGAGGGGCATTTCAATAATATCTTGCTGGCTTTGAAGACCGTTCCATCATAACGTCCGACAACGACAACCTTCTCAGATTTAGTAAAATCCTGGGGCATTGGCTGATTGTATTCTACCTTCTGTTCTTTTCCACTTTCATCCACCAATAAAAAAGAAAAAGAAACTTTATCAGCACCTGTTTCCATCCCGATGATATCTCCGGATGTGTCCTTCAATAATGCCCCCACAACATGAATATCTTTTCTGTTACCGGCATTAGCCATTTCATACGCCTTCCCAAAGCCCACATAGGTACTGGCATCACCGGCTGTCGAAACCAAAATACCAATAGCAGCGGCAATTATTATGAAAATGATGATATGTGATTTTCTCATGGTTTGAACCTCGAAATTAGCTCCAAATTAGTTAGGATCAATGCAACCAACCCATAAACGATTTCCTGGGTTATTTAGTTTTGGGTTTTTCATTCATCATCCGCTCAAGCCTGGTTAATTTCCTATCCAGCATAAACAGGTAGGCCACCAGGCCGGATAAAACAATCAGGATGATCGCTACCACTACATATATTTTTCCCTCTGCCCTGAAAGTATCTGCCATTTCAGGGCTTTGAGCTGAACTTATTTCAGTGATAAACATCAATCCAATGGCCAGAATATAATTATTAAAATTTTTCATTGTACAGTTCCATATTTTTTTCTTCAAGAGTTCTATAGCGAATTCGCAGATTAGCAATCCAGACACCAATTAAAAACCAGGAGACCACTGCCGGATAAAAAATTGCGCGCATGCGGTTATCCAGATCGTAAGCATTAAATCCGGGATTCCCTCCACTTCCGGGATGCAGAGAGTCCTGGAGCCTGGGAATGATGAAAATTAAAGGGATCATGGCGACAAACGCGAAAATATTGTAAACAGCGCTCAATCTCGCTTTTTGCTCCTCGTTTTCAATGGAACCCCTCAAAACAAAATAGGCCATGTATACTAAAAGCGCGATGGCAGCTCCATTCTGTTTAGGGTCACCGTGCCAGGGAGACCCCCACGTGTAGTTGGCCCACAGCATTCCCGTCAACATTCCGAGAAGGCCAAAAACCAGCCCAACATTTGCGTATTGCACGGAAATGCGATCCAATCCTGGGGTTGGGTTGCGTAGAAAAAGGATCGCGTGATAGAATGACAATAAGAATAATAGAACCATTCCGAACCACATAGGCACGTGGAAATAGATTGCCCTTACCGTTTCATTCAGGATATTGAGACGGGGAACATCGAAAAGCAAGCCCGCTATGTGGACATAAAACAGCAATGCAACAGCCAGTATTTTTAACCAGTTTTTCATAACACATCCTGTCGTCAGGGAGACGCAAGGTAAGAATCAATGACGAATGACAACGGATGAATGAAGAATAAAATACCGTAATCTGATGCCAGGTGATATTTAAAGTAGCCAGGGGAGAGTAGTGATCAAAATGTAATTACTACCTCAGTGACCATTAAATAATTGGTACCGAATTCAGCTGCGCCAGACATATGGGAAAAGCAGGTAGGCGAGACCAGTAAGAATACAATTGATGGCGACAAGGTTGAGTAGTTCGTCATAACTCGCAGCACGTTCAATGCCGTCCAGCGCATTTTTCGTGATCCTGATGGCCATCAACAATAGGCTGACTACGATCGGAAAACTTAATACCGCCATGAGAATACTGCTATTGTTTGCCCGCGAGGCAATTCCGGATATGAGCGTAAGAGAACCTGAAAAACCAATAGAAGTAAGAACCAATGTGAGTAAAAATAGGGGCTGGTCCTGGACGGGATTGTCAATGAATATATGAAACAGTAAATATCCTGCGACAGACAGCACAAAGCATAAAATGGTGTTGTAAATAATTTTAGAAACGATAATGGCCTGAGGGCTGACCATGGAATAATAATATATCGAGAGCCCTTTTTTTTCACCGATGAAACTTTTTGCCGCGGTATTTACGACAGAGAATAAGATCGTTAGCCAGAACAATGCCGACCAGGTCGCTTCATTGATGGAATTATTGCGCAGGCTAAAAGTCAGGTAACAAATAAAAATAAGGCTAAAGAGATAGAGGGATATCCCTGAAATGACAGATTTCCGCCTCAGTTCCAGGATAAATTCTTTCCCGATTAATATTTTAATTTCTGATAGCACCTTTCTGGATAGGATATGAGGCGAGCATGCGATCGAATCTCCACGCACCCAAAATGAGGTATCCCATTAATATTGAAACGAAGAAGGCAATAAAAAGGGTTTCAACCAGGCTTGCACTTTCAGGTTCTTTGAATGTTGTAAAACCATCTACAATTTCAAAATCAGGGCGTAAATACAAATCTTTAGTGACTTCCTGTAACTCCTCATGCAATTGGAGATCTTTGGTAAAAACATCGAGCGGGTTGGCCATGCTCTCATCATTTAAAATAACATTGTTAGATCCCCTGCTCTTTTGGGCTAATAACTGATAATTATTAAACAGCAGCCCTTTGAGGCTATCAAGCTTTCTCAGATCGTTTTCGAGCTTGCGTTT
>JAYSOP010000678.1:0-2257 GCA_043722905.1 Chryseolinea sp. | reverse complement strand
ATATTTAAAATGTGACATAGCTTCTCAATGGATTTTTTGTTTAACAAGTCACATCCGATGCCGTAAATGGTGTCGGTGGGATATACAATGATGCCCCCCTTCTGAAGGACCTCAACAACGTGTTTGATTTTACGTTGTTCAGGGTTGAGGGGATGAATTTTAATAAGCTCTGCAGGCATTTCGCACTAAAAATAGGTTTTCGGAGTTAAAATGTCTTAATCACGCGGATTTTTCAGAAAATGGGATACACCGCCAGTTACGTAAATTTGTATTTTAGCGCCAACTTACCACTCATGCGACCATCGAAAAAGTTAATTGTTTTTCTGTTGTTTTCAGTACTTCTGATCTCCTTCGGTTACTATGCTTATCAGGTCTGCTATACACCCAACGTGCTGGTAGGCAAACAACCAAGGCCGCTGATCATTGAAAAAGGTGCGACCTTTAAAGATGTCCAGGACAAACTTCACAAGGGTGATTATACCCAGGATCTCATTTCATTCAGTTTTCTTTCCAAACTCATGGATTACGATGAACAGGTGAAGCCGGGTCGCTACATCTTGCAGCCCAACCTAACCAATATCCAGGCAATACGTTTGCTGAGGGCGGGGATACAGGAACCGGTGAAGATAACTTTTAACAACGTCCGCTTGATAAAGGACCTCAGCGAAAAAATCACCCGAAATCTGAATTTAAAACCTGCAGAATTCGAAGCTGCCCTCATCGGATTTACCATGAATAATCCATATGGATTTAACAAGGATAACATCCTTTCCATGTTTCTTCCAAATACTTACGAGGTCTACTATAATGTCTCGGCGGAAGAGCTCATTGATCGCATGCATATGGAATTTGAAAAGTTCTGGAATGAAGAACGTCTGGCGAAAGCAAAAGATGTTGGGCTGACGCCAATTGAAGTTTCAATATTGGCGTCTATCGTCCAGGCGGAATCAGTCAAACGCAATGAAGCCCCTGTAATTGCCGGGTTGTATATCAATCGCTTAAAAAAGGAGATTCCTTTACAAGCTGATCCGACCCTGGTTTTCGCGGTGGGAGATTTTTCTTTAAAAAGGGTTTTAAATGAACACAAGGAAATTGATTCGCCTTATAATACGTATCGCAACCGTGGGCTGCCTCCCGGCCCTGTAAACTTGCCGGAGATTTTCGCTTTAGATGGTGTCTTGGACTATACGAAAAGCAATTATTTATATATGTGCGCAAAAGAAGATTTTTCAGGAAATCACAATTTTACCAGTAGTTACCGTGAACACCTGAACAATGCTACCCGATATCAGAAGGCACTAACCCGTGAAATGAAAATAGGTGCCCAAAGGAGAAACCAATAATGTATACATCCGAAACCTCGATACGCGTACGCTATGGCGAAACAGACCAGATGGGGTACGTGTATTATGGCAATTACGCTATGTACTATGAGGTCGCGCGTGTAGAAAGTCTTCGCCAGCTAGGTTTAACTTATCGGGAAATCGAAGAAATGGGGGTAATGATGCCTGTACTGGAAAATAAATCAAAGTACATTGCCCCTGCCCGGTACGATGACCTCCTTCGTATAGTTACCACGTTAAGAGAAAAACCCGGGGTTAAAATCAGATTCGAATACGAAATATTCAACAGCCAAAACGCCCTGATCCACCAGGGTGAAACCTTGCTGGTTTTTATTAACAAAACCACTAACCGGCCTTGCCGCCAACCGCCCGCCATGCAAAAGGTACTAGAGCCATATTTTGGATGAAGTATAAATACAAGCGACTGCTTTTCCGATGGAACCCTGCCAGGCTCATGCTCGCCTGGATGAAAAAAATCCGGTTCAGCCGGCATGAAGACGTTTCCTTATACCGGATTGTGAAAAGATTTCTGCACAATCTTCAGGATGACGAAATTATGGACCGGGCGAATGGCGTTGCCTTCAATTTTATCCTGGCCATATTTCCGGCGATAATTTTTTTCTTCACTTTAATCCCCTATGTCACCCGTTACTTCCCAAAGATCAACCGGGAAAGTATCATGGAGTTTTTGCACGGATTAGCGGAAAGTGGACTGATGCCGCCTAATATGTATGAGGTTGCCTCTACCACTATTCTTGATATTGTCAGCAATCAACGCGGGGGTTTGCTTACCCTGGGTTTTCTCTTTGCGCTGGTGCTCTCCACGAATGGGATGCTCGCGCTGATGAGGGCTTTTAACGCCTGTTATAAGACCATCGAGAACAGAAGCGGGCTAAAAACCAGGCTTATAGCCA
>JAYSOP010000677.1:0-2657 GCA_043722905.1 Chryseolinea sp. | reverse complement strand
CGGAGTATTCCAAAATGTATGCGCATTGTTGCCATTGCCAAATCAGCTCAACGCCATAACATGGCAGAAGAAATTCCAAATATTAAAGTCCCTACATTGTTGGTATGGGGATTAAATGATACCATAACTCCGCCGATAGTAGCGCATGAATTCAATCGATTAATACCCAACTCGGAATTAAAATTTATCGACAAATGTTGTCATGCTCCGATGATGGAACACCCGGAAAAATTCAATCAGTTAGTTGAAACCTTTCTGGTAACATAGATATTTCAGTATAAGGCTGTGAAGGAACTGTAGTGGTTAACATTAAAATGGCTTATGATTGCAGAAGATTTGATTAACCATATGATACCTCCGCTGAAAGGTACCGATGATGCGCACAAAGCCATTGTCTGGATGGAAGAGTTTCGGTGTAATCATATGCCCGTTGTTGACAATGGTCATTTACTCGGTTTTATCTCAGAAGAAATTATTCTTGAAACGAATGATATTGAAAAAAATGTCGGTGATTTTAACCTCGTCGGACAAACGAGTTATGTTCATCTTGACACTCATTTTTACGACATCCTGAAAATTGCCACGGACAATAAACTACACATGGTGGCTGTGTTAAATGAGGATCAGCAATATTGCGGCGTAATCACTGTGCAAGATACACTGACTTCCTTTGCTCAAACTGCTGCTGTGCAGATGTCTGGTTCCATTCTTGTTTTGTCACTTAACTATGTTGATTATTCCCTATCGGAAATTAGCAGGCTGGTAGAAGAAAACCACGCTAAAATTCTCAGCAGCATCATAAAAGAAGATCCACTTGATCCTGGTAAAATCAGACTGACCTTAAAAGTAAACCTGGGTGACATGTCACGTGTGGTAGCCACGCTGGAACGCTTTGGTTACAAAGTGATAGGTCGTTATCAGGAATCAAAGCCCATTGAAAACGAAAAGGAAAGGATTGATATGCTACTCCGTTATCTCGATATTTAAACAGCACAATTTTTTGGTTTACAATCCCTTCGTATCTTTAGTATCAGCAATATTGTGCCGTTCGCGGTTGAAAACTTCTTATGAGATAAGGAAATGAAAATTGGTGTTCACGGTAAAGAATTTACACGGCCCTCTTCTCCCTTCATTCTGCGCATTTTTGAAATTCTTGCGGCACACAAAGTCGAACTTTATGTTTCTTCTAAGTTTTCAAGCCTATTGAAAAAGTCTGCCTTCAAGAAGTTTGAATGGCAAACGTATGAACCCGCCGACAGCCTTAAAAATTTACAAGTTCTGATAAGCATTGGTGGCGATGGAACATTACTCGAATCGGTCTCCCACATCGGTAAAACTGAAGTCCCGATTTTAGGCATTAATACCGGAAGACTCGGCTTTCTGGCAACCATCAGCCGTGAAGAAACTGAACGTGCCTTAGAAATGGTAATCCAGAAAAATTTTACGCTCGATAAAAGGGCAGTCTTAAAATTGGAGAGCAACCAGGGCATGTTTGGGAAATTGAATTTTGCTCTTAACGATTTCACGGTAGTGAAAAAGGATTCTTCCGCCATGATCACTATTCACACCTTCATCGATGGAGAATTTTTGAACTCATATTGGGCTGACGGCATCATCGTAGCCACCCCCACCGGATCGACCGGTTATTCGCTAAGCTGTGGCGGACCTTTAATTTTCCCGCGATCCGGTAATTTTGTCCTCACACCTGTCAGTCCGCATAATTTAACTGTTCGCCCCATAATTGTCTCGGATACCTCAGAAATTTCGTTTCAGGTAGAAGGAAGGAGTAAAAAGTTTCTGGTGTCCTTAGATTCACGGATAGCGACCGTTGATAACACGGTGAAACTCACTATTAAAAAAGCCGACTTCAAAGTCAACCTTATTCAATTGGATGGTCATCATTATTTTAAGACCCTTCGGCAAAAACTCAATTGGGGACTCGATATTCGTAATTAAATTTTTGTATTTTTAGGGTCGAAGTGTCTTTGAGACTACATAATCTAACTGGAATGAAAACCTTCTATTGCTTCCTGATTTCGGTTCTGCTAGTGTCGTTTTCGCACGAAGCTGTTAGCCAGATGGACCGTAAAACTATCCAGAAGAATAACAAGCGCCAGGCTTCCTACCGAGGGAAAAAATTCGATTTTGGAAAGGAGAAGCAGTATTATACGTTGGGTTTTAGCGTCAATGCCTTAAATTATTATGGTGACCTTGCGCCAAGGAAAAGTAGATTCAGTACGGATATTTCATTTACCAGGCCTGCTTTTAGCCTTTCGGGTTCACACAGATTCGGTCCACGATATACGCTTGCCGCAGCGTTTATGTTTGGAACGCTGAGGGGTTCCGATGTCTCTTCCGCCGATGAAAACGACTTAAGTAACGGTGTATACCGCTATAATCGAAATTTATCCTTCAGAAACAGGATAAAAGAATTAACGGTTACTGCCATTTTTGACTTGTATGAGAATCAGGCGACCTATATGAGCAAATTAAGCTGGACGCCTTATGCCTTTATCGGCGTTTCTGCTTTCCACCATAACCCTCAGGCCCTGGCCCCGGCCTTAGGGCTGGATAATCAGCCCCTTGCTGAAGCCGGTCAATGGGTCAGTTTACGTGACCTGGGAACGGAAGGCCAACACGCAAATCTTTTGGCTACT
>JAYSOP010000676.1:0-4443 GCA_043722905.1 Chryseolinea sp. | reverse complement strand
TTCCGCCAAGGACTTCCTTTTAGGTGGCTGACTTCAGAAATTTGCTCGGCAGTTGTCTCGTGAAATATATAAGCCAGTTGTTCAAGTATTCGTTTTTCTCTCTTAGTAAAAAAAGATCCACCAAAATCTTTACGAATCTGGATCTTGGTTAGGTTTTTAGTTTGTGTTTCATTAGCTATTTCGCCTGTATCAACAAACTGGATGTACTCATCTAGATTTAATTGTTTTTGACCTTTAGCTTCGAAGAAAAGATCTTGAGGCACAGGCCCAAAGTTCCATGCAAAATAGTCCATGCCGGTAATAGGACGACCGGTTTCTCGAAAATGAATAAAATCTAAGAAGAATAGAAGCTTAAAAAGTTTTGTAAGCCCACAGTACTTCGTATTGCGTACGAAGTACGCGATAGCATCGACAAGCTTTTCGCGCTCACGTGATATGAGCATTGGCTGAATCAGAGATTAATTAATGATGACAAGCATTTACAGTATAGACCCATGAAACTGGAAATTGCTAATACTCTGAACGTTAAGGAAGAATTTCGATTACTTCTGCAGCTGGCTACGCTAGTTTGAGAATCCCGTCTTGATCAAGAAATTCACCTCGTTGTATCGCTCCTTCAACAAGTTGGCTGATAAGTTCACGCGCTGTGATAGTTACTCTTTGGAAACCCAGCATTTCGAGAGTTGCTGACAATGCATCATCCTTTCTAATGGAAAATGCGGAACTAACAACCTGCTTTATGGCAGCGAGAATTTCCTGTGGGGCTATCAGCTCTAAATTTCTAGAGGAGACGTCAAGGTTTGAACGATTACGCACAACAATTTTCGATGTATGTGGCATCCATAGAAACTCCTCTTTTTTCACAACTGCATTATTCCGTATAGCTGTTTTAATGCCGCTCTTGACGGCTTGGTGTATACGGTTGCCAATTCGTTTTATGCCGGCTGCTTCTGCGATACGACTAATGACATCATCAACATGGACGGGACCCTCAGCGCTCACCACTTTCTGTACATAAGCAGCAATATCTGTCGGTTTAAGCTGGTGTAGCTCGCGTCCATGAAGATTGATGTGAAGTGTGGTTCTTATATAGGGCTCGAAAGTGATCCTATTTTCACCCGGATTAGCTACATCATGACGATGAATAGCCGTGGTTACCTCTGTTGCGGTATTAGGTTTGGTAGTTTGTTTGTTATCAGCAAGCTTCCAATGGATTTTTGCCTGTTCGATAGCTTCTACTAATCGTACAAGCTCTTTTTTGTAATTCCGAAACCACTCAGTACTCCAGACACGGTGAATACGCCAGCCAAGATTTTCTAACACCTCTTGCCTCAGACGATCACGATCACGCGCAGACCGAGCTGAGTGATAGGATGCGCCGTCGCACTCAATGCCCAACAGGTAGCGTCCTGATTTTTCCGAGTCTATTACGCCTATATCAATACGGAATCCAGCGCAGCCAACCTGTGGTTCGGTCTTATAACCAAGGCCATGAAGTTCTTTAATAACTGCGTCCTCAAATGGTGAATCAGTATCCCGATGAGTGCTGAAAGGCATTTCGAGGATTCGGTTTTGTGCATACGAGAGAAAATTTTTCAGGGCAACAACTCCACGCGCGTTAGTCCTATGTAAGTCAATATCCGCAGAGGTGAAATTGGCAAATACCTCACATATTTGCCGTGCACGTGTAATTAATACATTAAGCCGTCGCTCACCACCTTCCTGATTCAATGGTCCAAAGGTCATGCTCATGTAACCTTCCACTGTTTTACCGTAACCGACACTGATCAAAATGACATCGCGCTCATCACCCTGCCCATTTTCAAGATTTTTTATGAAGAAAGGCTCATGTGAGTGACTGCTAAAGAATTCCTCACATGAGGAATCTCTTCGCCTCATTAATTCAAGCCGATACATGATTGCATCGCGCTGCGCGGTGCTGAAGGCGGCTACACCAAGAGTTAGTTCAGGATACTTTTTGGCATAATGAATTACTGCTTCTGCAACTGCTTTTGCTTCTTCTGGATTTGTTCGCGTTTTACCACGGTCATAATGGGTATTTGGGAGGTGGTTAAAGCGCAAGCCAAGACTTATTTCACTGCTTATAGGACTAGGAAAAACTACAAGCTTGTTGTCATAAAATTCATAGTTCGATAGTGCAATTAGCGATTCATGACGACTGCGGTAATGCCAGCGCAACATCCGTTCCGGGGCATTCTGTGCAGCAAACAGTCCCAGTATGCTCTCCAGATCAGCCGTAACACTTTCGTTTTGTTCGTCCTCGGCAATTTCGCCAACAAGTGAATCAAAAAAGTTGGTCGGTGGCAGTTGTTTGCTGTCACCAACCACAACCGCCTGTTTTCCGCGAAGAATTGCACCCAATGCATCGACAGGTTTTACTTGGCTGGCCTCATCAAAGATTACAAGATCGAAATCCAGGTGGCCCGGTTTGAGAAAGTTTGCAATAGAGAGAGGGCCCATCATAAATACCGGCTTAACGGCCTGGATAGCATGCCCCGCTTTATCTAACAGTTGTCGAATAGGCAGATGGCCACGCTTCTTGTTGATTTCATGTTTTACAATTCTTAATTCACCTTGATCATAACGGGGCAAATGATCCCAGTGTTGTAATGCCAGCCGCGCACGGTTATAGGTAAATAAGAGCTTATCCAATTCGCGAAACTTGTTGATGGCATATTCATGACTTGTGCGCTCGAATTGTTGTAATGGTTCACGTTCTTTGAAAGCTATATTAATTAGGCCACCAAACCAAGTGGCATCGAATGCTCGTAACAAGTCTTTCGCAGCATCATCCCAGGCTTCTGCTACTTCGAGTACAGTGGATAATCCTAGTCCTTGAATTTGTTTAGCTAACAAATTGTAACTGGCCAGCGCTTGGAGATCATTGAGGCGCGTGCACCATACCTGTAATTGCTCTTGCTGTTTTGCGATAGGCAGCTCCAGTAGAGCTGTTTTATTTCTATTCTCAGTGGTTTTGCCATCCGGGTTATGGAAGCCGAGTTCCATAGCTACTTTTTCGATAAGTTCGAGTTGGTGCGAGAGGCCTTGCTTAACCACTTCATGCTGGCTACGCAACGCTTTGAGATCAGGCGCCCGTGACAGATATTCGATTAGACCGGTTGGTAAGCGATTATTCTTGATATCACGGTGAGTAGGTGCCAGCCATTCCAATAGCCGCGAAAGTTCAGCCCAGTTGGAACTGAGCCCTTTCCATCGGGCTTTGAACAGGAGCTTACCGATGGATTCATGTTGTTCGTACAGGCGGCTCTGTTTTCGTGCTTCTTGCACAGCGTCGGTAATTTCGATGCAGCCCCTGATTTCCTTGGGCAGCGGTTGTTTGCAGATACGTGCCAGATGTTTCTTTGCGAGACGGTATTTTTCTGACAAGAAACGCCACCACCTATCTCCATAAGTTAGATAGTACTGTCGAACAACTTCAAGGTTTTGCTCCCATGCTTCAGGTTTTAGGTGGCTATCAAAACGCTGATGCAGAGTGCTGAGTGTAATTCCGGTTGCAATGAGCCGCTTGAGATCATCATAACGAAGGTGCCAGTCACTAGAGTTGACTTGTACACCGATGAAATCCGGTGCATCCATGATATGAAAGACTGCTTGGCACAATCCCGTCACTTCTGTGTAGGTTTTAGGAGTGCTCAGCTGCAAAATCGTAGCAAGAGCATTGGCATGATTCTGTAGCAAACCGACCGATGTTTCAGCTTGCTTTAGGAGGGCTATTATTTTTGTCTCGTCAGATGGGAGCAAGACCGTTCGTTGAGTTCCCCAGAACGGATTCTTGCTAGGAACCCCAATTTGTTCCAAGCGATGTTGCAACTCCTCAACTGCGAGTCGAGACTCCCGATACCGTGCTTGTGTCCAAGAACTCATTACCGAAAAGTCCATTTGAGGGAGGGGCGTGACGTCCCCTAAATTGATGTATGCGCCAACCGCTTTGTACGGGGTTACACCAGAATCGAGCATGGGGGCGTTAACAGCAACACAGTAGGCATTCAAACGATCTCGCAGGCTGACAAATGTAGTGATGTCATCCATTGCAGTTTTAACCGCAGGCTTACCAAGGTCCAGCGTGCGTTCAAGCTCTTTAAGGACAGCACGCTTGTTTGTCTTGTGACTGTGTAGCTCTAAAACAGCATCACCCAGACCAATATTATCAAGCCGCCTTTTAACCACATCCAAAGCTGCCATCTTTTCAGAGACAAACAACACTTTTTTACCGCTGCCGATTGATTCAGCAATGATGTTTGTGATTGTTTGAGATTTCCCAGTTCCTGGTGGTCCTTGTATAACAAGATTGTGCCCAGCTTTCACATCGAGTATTGCAAGGGTTTGTGTACTGTCGGCATCAACTACCTGGAGGTTATCGTGGGGCGATAAACATTCATCTATGAAAGTATCATCGGGAAG
>JAYSOP010000675.1:0-5115 GCA_043722905.1 Chryseolinea sp. | reverse complement strand
CTACTTCATCCCAGTTCACTACATTCCAGAATGCATTAATATAATCGGGTCTGCGATTTTGATAGTTGAGGTAATAAGCATGTTCCCAAACATCCAGCCCTAAAACCGGAGTTCCTTTTCCTTCGGCAACATCCATAAGTGGATTGTCTTGATTAGGAGTAGAAGTAATCTGAAGTTTTTTACTTCCATCAGCAATCAACCATGCCCATCCGGATCCAAACCTTCCCGTTGCTGCGGCCGCAAACTTCGTTTTGAATTCATCAAAGCTTCCAAAAGCACCATTGATCGCTTCGGCAATTGCGCCGGAAGGTTTTTCAGAAGCTTTCGGGCCGAGTATTGTCCAGAACATACTGTGATTATAATGTCCGCCCCCGTTATTGCGTACAGCCACAGGGTACTTGGAAATATTCTTGCATATTTCTTCAATGCTCAATTTTTCAGCATCTGATCCTGCAACAGCATTGTTGAGGTTGGTTACGTAAGCATTGTGGTGTTTACCATGATGGATTTCCATCGTGCGTGCATCAATATGTGGCTCAAGGGCATTAAAAGCATAAGGAAGGGCGGGAAGTGTAAAAGCCATATTTTTTAATTATTTACGGGTTGAACAATTTTTTAAGGAGTCAAATATACAACCTCAAACCAACGCATAAAATTCGATTATTCTGGAAATAAGGATTAATTCTTTATTCAGGTTAATAACGAAAGGTGCCCCTTCTGCGTCTATTCCGTCACAGGCTGCCATTAAACGTTTCTCAAGCCCTGGAAAAATTTATCCATCAGTTTTTTTGCCTCATCCGCTTTTAACCCTTTCACCACCTCCGTTTTCGGATGCAACAGGGGTGCGTTTACGAGGCTATATCCCCGCTGGGGATCAGAGGCTCCAAAAACAAGTTTTTGGAGCTGAACCCAATGCAGCGCGCCTGCACACATGACGCATGGCTCAAGCGTGACGTACAAAATACATTCACTTAAATATTTTGAGCCTAGATAATTTGCCGCTGCCGTAACAGCGATCATTTCCGCATGCGCCGTAGCGTCCGTGAGTTTTTCTGTCTGATTATGGGCGCGCGCGATGATCCGATTTTTACAAGCTACGACGGCGCCTACGGGCACTTCACTTATATCCAGGGCTTTAACCGCCTCTTTCAGTGCTTCACACATGAAATATTCATCGGTATATAAATCCATGGACCGCTTATTTGATTTTGATACTTTTCATCATTGCCGCCGCAGAGTTTTCCCAGGCAGGGCGGTCTGCACGCGAGCAATTGAAGGAGAAAACAATGGTCCGGTGAGGTTCGATCAGGTATTGCAGGTAAGTATATTTGAGGATGGGATCCGCATTACCCAGCTGACTTTTGTTTCCGTTTACACGGGATTCAAATTCAAAATAAATAAATTTTTTCCCATTGATTTCCCGGCTTCCTTCGTGAATCATCTGAATGCGGTCAACCATATTTGACAGGCTTGATTTAAAAAACCGCTGGGCCATTTCGAGGTTGGTATCCGGCCAGCGGGTAGCGGAGATATTGATGCTCAAGTCCGCGTTTCTTTCCGCATTGGTATAGGCCCCCAGAGGTGCGCGTACCGAGGGATATCTTTCGGTAAAATCCAGTCCATCCATGGGTTTCCAGTCTTTGGGAATGGATATGGTGATGTCGTCGGTAACTTTTGTTTTAACCAGTTTTGGCTGGTCAAAGGCAACCAGTAAAAGTGAAAAAAGCATCAAAAATAAACGGTGCATGGAGCTTTAATTTTTAACCTATAACGTGCAAAGCAAAGTATTATTTAAATTCGCGGCTGCCGACAGGCACGATTGTCTCATCCAGGGAGGCTAGTGACTTGTTTTTCTTTACAAAAATAATAAATCTAATCATGTTGCGAACCCATACTTGCGGTGAACTAAAGATATCTGATGTAAATAAACCGGTAACGCTGTCTGGCTGGGTCCAGCGCGTCCGGGACAAGGGGAGTGTGCTTTGGGTTGATATGCGGGATCGGTATGGGATAACCCAGCTGATCTTTGAAGAGGGCAAAACGGAAACTTCCCTCATGGAATCGGCCAGGCAATTGGGTCGAGAATATGTGATACAGGTTGAAGGGCTGGTAGTAGAAAGGCTATCAAAAAATGACAAAATTTCAACGGGCGAAATTGAGGTTAAGGCCTCCCGGCTTACCATACTTAATTCCGCGAAATTACCGCCCTTTAGTATTGAGGATGCTACCGATGGCGGAGAGGAATTGCGAATGAAATATCGTTACCTGGACCTGCGGAGAAACCCGGTGCGCGAAAGTTTACAGCTTCGCCACAAAATGGCCCAACAAACGAGAGCGTACCTGGATAAACAAAATTTTATTGAAGTGGAAACGCCTGTCCTCATAAAGTCCACGCCTGAAGGTGCCCGCGATTTTGTAGTGCCCTCCAGAATTAACCATGGTGAATTTTATGCCCTTCCTCAATCGCCGCAAACCTTTAAGCAATTATTGATGGTTTCTGGTTTTGATCGATATTACCAGATCGTAAAATGTTTCCGCGATGAAGATTTGCGAGCCGATCGCCAGCCGGAATTTACGCAGATCGACTGTGAGATGGCGTTCATCACACAGGAGGATATACTCGAAATGTTTGAAGGACTCATCCGGCATCTGTTCAAATCTGTTAAAGAACTCGATTTTCAATCGCTTCCGCGGTTGACGTACGATGAGGCTATGCGACAATACGGGTCGGATAAACCGGATACCCGGTTTGACATGAAATTTGTCGAGATCACATCGCAAACCAAAGGAAAAAACTTTCCGGTTTTTGAGAACGCTGAATTAGTCGTTGGTATCTGTGCCAATGGATGTTCGGACTACTCGCGAAAACAACTTGATGAGTTGACCGAATACGTGAAACGCCCTCAGATCGGAGCAAAGGGTTTGGTGTATGTTCAATACAGAACAGATGGCGCGATCAAATCATCCGTTGATAAATTTTATACTCCGGAGGATTTAAAATCCTGGATAGAAAAATTCAATGCACAACCGGGTGATCTTCTTTTACTGATGGCCGGGGAACCGTTCACAACGCGGAAGCAATTGAATGAACTGAGGCTTCTCATGGGAGAAAAATTGGGTTTCCGGGATAAAAATAAATTTTCGGCGTTATGGGTTATCGATTTTCCGTTGCTTGAGTGGAGTGAAGATACGAAACGGTATCACGCCATGCACCACCCTTTTACTTCTCCGAAACCGGAAGACTTTTTGTTACTCGATAAAGATCCCGGAAAAGTACGCGCCAATGCCTACGATATGGTGATCAATGGAACGGAGGTAGGGGGAGGTTCGATCAGAATTCACGACCGCCCTACACAACAGATGATGTTTACCAAACTTGGTTTCTCTGATGAGGAGGCAAAAAAACAGTTTGGCTTTTTAATGGAGGCTTTCGAATTCGGCGCACCTCCTCACGGGGGGATCGCATTCGGATTTGACCGGTTGTGTTCCATTTTCGGCGGGGCTGATTCCATTCGCGATTTCATTGCATTTCCAAAGAATAACGCGGGAAGGGATGTGATGATCGATTCACCCTCTACTATTTCGCAGGAGCAACTGAATGAATTGGGTTTGGTAGTGAAACCCTAAGTTATCGCTGTGTTGGTTAAGGCAGGGTCGGGCGTGTCGGAGCGCACGGCACTTCGCCAAAATAATCACCTGAACGACCATGGATAAGAAAGACTACTTTTCAGGACATTCAAAAGAATACGCGGCATTCCGTCCGAGCTATCCTATAGAAATGTATCAGTTTATTTTTCACCACGTTAAAAATAAATCATGCGCGTGGGATTGCGCGACGGGTAACGGTCAGGTTGCCCTGTATCTGGCGGATCATTTCGATGCGGTTCATGCAACCGATATCAGCCAGCAACAACTCGACAACGCGCATCAATCCAATAATATTTTTTATTCCACCTGCCCCGCCGAGAAAAGTAATTTCGAAGAAAATATATTTGACCTCATCACCGTAGCCCAGGCGCTTCATTGGTTTTCTGTGGATAAATTTTATTCTGAAGTCAGGCGCACAGCCAGACAAAAAGCCGTACTGGCTGTCTGGGGCTATGCGCTACTTTCAATTGACCCCGCAATCGATGCATTGTTTTTGGATTTTTATCACAACACTACTGGACCGTACTGGGATGAAGCCCGGAAGCTGGTAGAAAATGAATACAGGGATATTCCCTTCCCCTTTGAACAGATCGCAACCCCGAGATTTTATATTCAGGTGAACTGGAGCCTGGATCAATTTGCAGGGTACTTAAGTACCTGGTCAGCAACACAAAAATTTATCCGGGTGAAGGGCTTTAACCCGGTCGATCAATTCAAAGTGTCTCTCAAATCCCTGTGGAAGGAAGACGAAATAAAAAACCTAACCTTTCCCCTCTTCCTGAAACTCGGCAGGGTAGATTCTTAAGAAATTTAACTGGCTCTGTTTTAACTTTTAATCATTTGTCGTTCAAAAAGTACATTCCATAAAAGGGCATGACACTTTCATTATCTTTATACCACCATGATATTTCTGCGTTTTCTATTGGTGCCATGCTTTCTTTTAATGATTATCAGTGAGCCGCGTTTTAAAAGCAGGCCAACCGAATTCGATATGATTATTCGCCATGGAACCATCTATGACGGAAGCGGTAAACAACCTTTCGTCGGCGATATTGCTATACACCATGATACCATTGCCGCGATGGGAAACCTGATCGCCCACAAAGGCAGGCATGAAATCGAGGCAAGCGGCATGGCGGTGGCACCTGGTTTTATAAACATGCTTAGCTGGGCGGACAATAGTCTCGTGCTGGACGGCTATTCCATAAGTGATATTAAGCAGGGAGTCACCCTTGAAATTTTAGGCGAGGGGTTTTCTCCGGGTCCCATCCGCAGGATGACAAAACGAAAAGCCGATAGTTTATGGACCACCCTTGGAGGTTATTTTAACTACCTTATTAAAAAAGGTGTGACACCCAATGTAGCTTCGTTTGTGGGGGCCAGCTCGGTACGGGTACATGCCATGGACTTTGATAACCGTCAGCCCTCTGCGGCGGAACTTCAAACCATGCGGGAGCTTGTAAAAAG
>JAYSOP010000674.1:0-7833 GCA_043722905.1 Chryseolinea sp. | reverse complement strand
AGCTGGCCAGCAGACTATGTCATGGAAGTTTTGAATCACGTAAAGAAATATCTGAGAGTGGATGCGAGAAGGATCTACATTACCGGTTTAAGCCTGGGCGGTTACGGTACCTGGACAACCCTTGGTGCATATCCAGAAGTATTCGCAGCCTCGGTTCCCATTTGCTCCGGGGGAAGTTCATTGAGCAAAGCATGTGAGATTGCCTCAGAAAACATTGCACTCTGGGCTTTCCATGGAACCAGTGACGGAATCGTATCCTACACCGTGACTACAAACATGATTAACGCGGTGAATGCCTGCGCCTCGAAACCTAATCCGCTGGCAAAAACCACCTTATTTTCGGGGTTGGGTCATACCATCTGGGATAAGGTTTATAAGGAAACGAGCGCGATAAACTGGATGTTATCCTTTACCAACGGCACAACCAGCACCACAAATAGCCCTCCAGTTGTAAGTGCAGGTTCCGACAAGTCGGTCACTTTACCGACCAATGAAACGTATATGCAGGGAAGCGCTTCTGATAGTGATGGGGCCATCTCAACCTATCAATGGTCAAAAACTTACGGAGGCTCAACCAGTTTAAGTGGTACAACAAGTTCCAAATTAAGGGCTTATAATATGGCAAAAGGGTCTTATACTTTCAGACTAACCGTAAAAGATAATAAAGGAGCATCCAAATACGATGATGTAAAGGTCACCGTTACTGAGAGCACAACCACTACCAATGTTATACCAATCGCGAATGCCGGTGGTGACAAAACGATCACCTCGCCGACAAGCTCCATTACCTTGACTGGGTCGGGTACCGATAAGAATGGTAAAATTATTTCCTACAAATGGACGAAATATTACGGGGCGTCCGTAATATTTACGAATTCAACCTCCCCATCGGTTAAGGTTAGTAATCTGAAGCAAGGAAAGTATATTCTAAGGCTCACCGTAACGGACGATCAGGGTGCGAAGGATGATGATTACATGAGTATTCTTGTAAAATAGCCCTTGGGATATTGAACCAGAAATGGGCCTTTACCAATAGGTAACGCAAAGCAGGGAAATTTATTGACTTTACTTTCTGACGTTAAAGTCCCCATTTTATTTCCAAACGTGATAATAAGAACGATCAAATTGGCAAATTGCACCATTGACTGATTTCCCTTTAATGTTAAAGTTCCATACCAGAATTCAGGTATGCATGAATCACTGAGTTCAAACCAACCTTGCGATCCCGGCAGAAGTTTTTGATTGATCATTCCAATTTGTAAATTCGGCGAAGGCCGAATGCTCAAAGGGGAAAGAAGATGGGCGCTTCGTGAGGGGTTGATTGTTTGGCGTTGCTTTCAAATTGTATCTTGAAAATTTGAACACCTAAATAAAATAATCCCTATGAAAAGCCTCTTATACTTTATCCTGAAAAGAAGCCAGGTTTCTTTTCTTTCAATGCTACTAATAACCTTCTGCAGTTATTTTACTGCTGCGCAATCACCAACGCCCGTATTTGCCAGATTAACCATGCAAAAAGTGCCTGCGGGAAAAGAACAGGCGTATGTTAAGTTTATGAGGGAGACTATGAAACCAATGCACACTTTGCGGAGAACAAAGGGAAAAATTATTCATTGGATATTATTCAAGGTACATTTTA
Organism: Chryseolinea sp.; assembly: GCA_043722905.1. Classification (GTDB taxonomy): domain Bacteria; phylum Bacteroidota; class Bacteroidia; order Cytophagales; family Cyclobacteriaceae; genus Chryseosolibacter. The sequence goes on along the minus strand of JAYSOP010000674.1, from coordinate 6,194 downwards.
CGGGCGATAATGACGCTTACAATTATGTGGGCGTAAGCTATTACACCACATGGGCTAATACAGAAGCGGGTGATATTTATGCAGACCTGAAGGAAGCTAACCCCAAAGCTGATCCTGTCGCCATGGCCGCGCATATCCAGGGACTGCGAACCGTAGTAGGTCAGTCGCTCATTTATCGAACGGATGCTGTGGAGCCGCCAGCGCCGTTGCCTTTTAAATTTGTAAGACTCGATTATATGAAGGTTAAACCTGGCATGAATGCATCCTATCTTAAGATAGAGCGGGAGGATTGGATGCCGTTTCACAAGACGCTACTAGAGAGTGGTCAGGCAACAGCCTGGGGACTATGGCAACAACTTTTTCCTTCCGGATCTGATCTTCCCTATGATTACATTACCAGTAGCCGTTATAGTACCTACGCACAAGTGATGGAAACTGACTATGAAAAAACTTTTAAAAAGGCCAGCCCTTCAAAAGATTTAGATGCGATTTTTGACAGAACCACCAAGTCACGCGATTTAGTGAAGAGTGAATTGTGGGAAGTTGTGGAAATGTTAAACTAGCGTCCAATCGGATGTGATCATCTGGAGCGTGTATCCATTGAGTTGTATTTTATGTCTGCCGCCTCAGCTTTCAGGGAGGGGGCAGACTTTTTTTCCGTAGGCTGGCTTGAAGACAGGATTTGCAGGATGGATTGATTTTTATTATTTTGAGTTCGCAACACCAAAGGGCAATCACACCCGCTTTACCTGGGGTATTCAAATCATCATAACATTGTATCATGAAATTCAGAAAACTCGGTAATACAAACGAATTGCTCTCTGCCATCGGTCTGGGATGTATGGGTATGAGCTATGCATACGGCGCGACCAACGATGAAGAATCTATTGCCACATTGAATCTCGCGCTGGAACTTGGAATTAATTTCTGGGATACCGCAGACATGTACGGAAACGGTAAAAACGAAGAGCTGGTATCAAAAGTCCTCGTGCCTAACCGCAAGAAAATTTTTATTGCTACAAAATTTGGTTTCCGTTGGCGGGAGGACAACACAAATTATTTTGATGGTTCGCCTGCTTATATGCAGACTGCTGTCGAAAGAAGTTTGAAGCGACTCAGAATTGATACTATCGACCTTTACTATTCGCATAGAGTCGATGCCACCATTCCTGTGGAGGAAACCGTGGGCGCGATGGCGGAGCTCGTGAAGCAAGGAAAAGTAAAATACCTCGGACTATCGGAGGCTTCGGAGTCATCCATCCGCAGAGCCCACGCGGTTCATCCAATCACGGCCTTGCAAAGTGAATTTTCGGTGTTATCAAGAGATGTTGAAAATGGTATTCTTGCTACCTGCCGTGAATTGAAAATCGGATTCGTTCCCTATAGCCCACTGGCAAGAGGCCTTGTTACGGCCACCATTCAAGACAAAGAGCAACTGGCAAAAGATGATTTTCGAAGGACATTGCCCAGGTTGCAAAACGAACACTGGGAAAATAACAAAAAACTAATGCAGGAATTTGCGAGACTAGCCGAAGAGAAAGGCTGCACGCCTGCCCAGTTGGCCCTCGCCTGGGTTCTTGCTCAGGGCGAGGATATAATCCCCATACCGGGAACGAAAAAAAGAAAATATCTGGAAGAAAATGCCGGGTCGGTTGACATCCGGTTAACACAAAGTGATCTGTCGAACATTGATTCACTCATTGTAAAATATCCTGATATCGGACAGCGTTATGGCGAAGGAGCCATGAAACTTGTGAACCGTTAATGCACGAAGCAGTCAACCTTTAAGAGAATATTGATTCAAAATTAAGTTAACGATAAACATACAATGGATGCAAAGGTTTTTGTGAAATTACACAAGGCGGATAAGTATGATAACTTAGGTTCCAGGGAATTTGCATTCTTGCCCAGAGAAAATGAATTTATCAGTGCCGAGCTGGAAGGTGAAAAAAAATATTTTCAGGTGATTGCTGTGCATCACAGAATACAGTCGAAGCTTGCCATCGAGATTTATGCCGTGCAAACTGACCCAACCTGGGAGTTAAAGAAGAAAAGAAGCATCGGATTTGGATCGTGAAAGCCTGCGGGCTGGCTAATTCCCATAATTTATATATCTCACTTAAGTGCTTCTAGATTACATTATTCCTTATCGCCTAAAATGTCAAGTTTCTTTTTGATTGTCTGCTTGTTATGGAATTGAATTGATAAAAACCTAAACTTTAAATTTATTTCTGCATCATCCCCTCTTACTTGCATTCAAATCAGCATATTGTTGGCAACTTAATGGATGCTTAATTCAAATTTTATGGATAGAAGAAATTTCATCAGAAATTCCGTAGCCGTAGGCAGCGGCATTGCTTTTAGCAGTTCTGTCGTATCTGGCGGGACTAGCAAATCTTATGGAGCAGTCGGACTGACTCAAAACGGGCAAACGCGGTTTAATAAAGCCATGCGTTGGGCACAGCTCGCGTTTGTTGAAAGTGATCCCGGAAACTATGATCCGGATTTCTGGCTAAGCTATTTTAAGAAAATCCATGCCGATGGCGCACTACTGAGCGCCGGGGGTATCGTCGCGTTCTATCCCACAGACGTACCGTTGCATCACCGGAGTCATTCGTTGAATAATGAGGATGTGCTGGGAGAATTGGTAAGGGGCTGCCGGAAAATGAAGATGTCCGTGATTCTGCGAACGGATCCACATGCGACCAGGCAGGATATGTATGATGCTCATCCCGACTATATCGCCGTTACCGCGGATGGAGCAAAACGAAAGCATTGGGCAAACCCCGAGCTGTGGGTCACCTGTGCACTCGGGCCCTACAATTTCGACTTCATGACTCAGGTAACACGGGAGATCACTGCACGCTATAAACCGGATGGTATTTTTTCAAACCGATGGTCTGGCCATGGGATTTGTTACTGTGAACATTGCATCAAAAATTTTAAAGTTTTCACGGGTCTTGATTTACCAAAGACTGATGAACGCCTGGATCCGACGTATCAGAAATGGTCAAAGTGGCGGATGGAAAGACTGAAAGAGCTTTGGTTCCATTGGGATGCTGCCATCAGGAAGATTGATGAGGGATCGCGGTTTATTCCCAATGGTTTCCCTGACAGGTTGCTCACCGGAAAGCATTCCGATTTTTTCTTTGCGGATCAGCAGGCGAGAAGGGGCGTTATTCCACCTTGGTCCAACGGAAAAGGCGCAAAAAAATTACGCGCCGCCCTGGGCATGAAGCCACTCGTTGGAATTTTCACCGTGGGTGTGGAAGAAGAATACCGGTGGAAGGACTCCGTGCAGACCGAAGCGGAAACCAGGATTTGGGTGGCGGAAGGAACCGCGGGTGGAATGCTTCCTTGTTTCGTAAAGTTCTCCGCAGTAATGTATGATAAACGTTGGCTCGATACAGTAGACAAAATATACCAGACACATCACAAAAGTGAACGCTATCTGAAAAACACTGCACCGGTTGCGCGGGTAGGTATTATTTATTCGGAACAGACGGAGCAGAACTACGGAGGGAAGTCGTGGCAAAAGAATATTGGCGATCACGAAAATGGGATGTATCACCTACTGGTGGAGAACAGCATTCCTTTTGAAATGGTCAACGACCTTTTGCTGGATGAGGAACACCTGAGTGAATTTAAGTTACTCATTTTGCCCAATGTGGCTGCCCTCTCCCATGCACAATGTGACCAGTTGCGAAAGTTTACCGAAAGCGGCGGGAGCCTCGTAGCAACATTTGAGACATCACTTTATGACGAGTACGGAAAGCAGCGATCTGATTTTGGCCTCGCGGATATCTTTGGAGTATCCTACGACAAAGAGGTCGAGGGCCCTATGCAAAACAGTTACCTGCAATTTAAAACGGACCCTGCAACCAGTCAGTTTCATCCTGTTCTGAACGGACTGGAAGATGCTTACAGGATAATCAATACCATACATCAGGTTAAAGTTTCTCCCACAGCCCAATTCCCAAGTCCGGTTACCTTAATTCCTTCCTACCCTGACTTGCCAATGGAAGATGTTTATCCGCGGGTAACCAATACTGCTATTTGTGGGGTTTATCTGCGCGAAACGGGTAAGGCAAGGATTGCGTATATCCCGGGAGATATGGATCGCGCTTTTTGGCAGATCATGAGCTTAGATCATGCAACACTTCTACGCAATATCATATTGTGGGCGCTCAATGAAGACCCCCTGATTGAAGTAAAATCTCCTGGAAGTGTAATCGATGTTTCGCTGTGGAAACAGGATCATTCGATGACCGCACACCTGGTAAACCTTACCAATCCGATGATGATGAAAGGCCCTTTCAGAGAATTGATACCTGTGGCGGCAGAAGTCCGCATCAAAACTCCCAAGGGCTCGAAGGTAACCGCTGTTCATTTACTGGTGACTGAAGAAAAACCGGAATATAAAATGAGCGGAGATGTGGTGAGTTTGAAAATCCCGAGCATATGGGATCATGAGATTATTGCCATTGATTTTGCGTGATATGGGACCCCTGAAACAAAAGGCGAAATGAGACGAAGGTCGACTAACAGATGAAACGGTGTCTGTCTTAAAACATAATATACTTCCGCTAAACTCATTATCCACAAACCCAAACTTCACTGCTAAGAACTGACCACTGCCACCTCATTACTACCCGATGAATAATTCAATCTTCTTCTTTGTCCTTGCGGTGATACTGACAATATTCCCTATTCTTGCTCATTCCCAAATCGTAACAATCGATCCTGGCCATTATGATGATTCATGGTGGAACCGCGCTCCCTATAGATTGGTCCAAACCAACCTTCGCGAGGTGGATGCCACTATGGATACCGATGCCTATGTTCAATCTATGGTGGAGGCATCTGCCAGTGTGGTGCTTTTAAATGTTGGTGGCATCGTTGCGAATTATCCAACAAAACTACCGTATCATTTCCGGAACCCGTTTATGCAAGGCGACCTGGTTGCGGAACTTGTCAGGAAACTTCATGATAGAGGAATTAAAGTCGTGGGGCGTTTTGATTTCAGCAAACTCAATGAAACTATGGCTGCAAAAAAACCAGCATGGCTTTATATAGGAACAAACGGGCAGCAGGTAAATTACAATGGTCAGGTCCATACCTGTGTCAATGGTGGCTATCAACAGGAATACTCAAAAGAGATCCTTAAAGAAGCCATTAGTGCCTACCCGCTCGATGGCATCTTTTTTAATATGATAGGTTACACCACTTCCGATTACAGTGGCGTGAATCATGGAATTTGCCAGTGTGACAATTGCAAAAAAAGATTTTATGATTCATCGGGTCACACCCTTCCCGTAAAAGCGGACTTGAGTGACCCGGTCTTCCGAGAGTATAATGCTTTCAAAAGTTCAACAGCGGACAAATTATTTAAAGAAATTAGTCAGCATATAAAAAAATTGAACCCTAAACTAATGATTAATACTTATGCGGATGCTGGTGTCGATATGATCGCCAGCGAATCCAGCGCTTCGCTGTCTAGGGAGTATGAATGGAATTATTCCGCAACCGATAATGTGAAACGCATTCTTGGCTCTTACAAGGACCGGGCACCGGGGAATCTGCTGATTTATTTCCAGGATATTGGATTCCGGCACGTCGGAACTTCTCCTAATCTTGCTAAAGTGTGGATGCTTGAAAATATGCTCCATGGCGCTCCTATGGGTTTTGTTGTCGTGGGTACCCTTGTCAACTATGAAGACCGGATTTTTATTCCCACACTGAATGATCTTTACGGATTTCATAGATCCAACGAAAAATTGTTTACCAATCTGCAATCAGTTAGCAGGGTCGGGTTAATAAGGAGCCCGGGAGATGAATATAAAGGAATGATAAAATTACTGACAGAGGAACATATTACCTATGATGTGATTGAGCCTTCTGTAGCAGGAACCGAGAGAACTCCCAGAAATCTAGAGGATTATGATGTCCTTATTCTTGGGGATGTAAGAAATATGGACGACCGCTTGATTTCAGTCGTCAACAACTATGTTAGAAACGGGGGAAGGATTTTAACTACTGGTGCTACCTCCATAAATGATGGATCAGGAAAGCCGCTAAATAATATTCGCCTGCAAGCGCTGGGGGTGTTACCTGCTTATGAAAATTTTCCGCAGGCAAAGTCAACCTACCTGAAAGTATCCGAAAGTGATAAAAATGCAATGGGTAAAAGGGAA
>JAYSOP010000673.1:0-2743 GCA_043722905.1 Chryseolinea sp. | reverse complement strand
GCCTGGCTGGTGATGAATGTGGGTACTTCCGCAATTACGTGAAAGACCTTTTGGAAGACGGCGTAGACCAACGCGATGCCCATTCCAATAAAAGCGGTTCTGGCAAACACACCGCCTTTTTCTCCGGCCTGTAAAACTGAAGCGCAAGCAGTGCCTTCGGGATAAGGTAATATTCCGTGTTCCTTAACAATCAAAGATCGTCTTAACGGTATCATCATGATGGTTCCCAGCATTCCACCAAAGGCAGCGAGTATCAAAATGGTGAGATAATTAAAATAGGCTGCTCCCACGCTTACGCCATCAGCTCCGGGAGACAGAAAAAGAAAACCTGGTAATGTAAATACCACGCCGGCCGCGATAGATTCTCCTGCTGAACCGGTAGTCTGTATAATATTATTTTCAAGAATGGTGGTCTTCAAAAACTTGCGACCCAGTGTAATGGCGATAACGGCTATGGGAATGGAGGCCGATACCGTAAGGCCCGCTTTTAATGCGAGGTATACAGTTGATGCCCCAAAGAGTACTCCGAATAAAACTCCGAATACAATTGACTTGATCGTAAACTCGGCGACATTTTGTTCAGGCGCGATGTACGGTTTAAAGGCTTTGATCTCTTCCATTGCACAATAAAAGTTTAGGTTATCGGATAACGCCCATCAATTTTCGGATCGGCTTACTAAAAATCAGAACAATAATACCAGAGATCAGCATCACTTTCATTACCACTCCAAAAAGATCTAACAGCAAAGAAGGATTTTGTGCGATAGCATCCGCGTCAAATTCACCTGCAAAAAGGCCGGCAATGAGATTTCCATAGGCGAGCGAAATAAAGAATACCCCCATCATTTGTCCTACTAATCGTTTGGGGGAAAGTTTTGTTACGGCGCTAAGTCCAATAGGATAAAGACATATCTCTCCAAACGTATGCAGCAAATAGGTCAGTGCAAGCCAGGTAGGCAATGGTTTATGACCGCCAATGACGACTAAAGATGCTCCCATCATTACCGCATATCCAAGGCCCATGAAAAGTAACCCCATGGAAAGTTTTACGGGCGTGGATGGATTCATATTTCTTTTTGCCAACCACACCCACAGCCAGGCAAATACAAAGGAAAAACTAATGACCGCCACTGGCGGAATGCTTTGCATCCAACTCGCGGGCATTTCAAAATTTCCGATAAACATATCCGTATATCGATCGGCAAATAGATTCAAGGATGAACCTTGCTGTTCATAGCCAGAATAAAACAAACCGGTTGTCAGGAAGAAAGTGGCAATCACAATGACCTTCTTCCTTTCGTGAGATTCCAGGTTTTGAAACAGGAGAACGTACATAAAATAAGCGATCGCGCTAATCGGAATCAGGTATCCTAAAATTCTGGCGATCAAGACCGGGTCAATGCTAATGGTTTTAGTAAACAACGCCAGCAGCAGAATGATTAAGAACGCGCCTACGCCCCACAGGCCTGCCCGAATGTTTCTTTCACTTTTAGCGTTCTGCGCATCGGGCATACTTACGGTTTCAAGGCCCGCCTTCCCGAGATTTTTTTCGGTCAGTTTAAATTGTATCAACCCGAGCACCATGCCTAATCCAGCGACGCCAAATCCATAATGCCAATTTACCTTTTCGCCAAGGTATCCGGTAATGATAGGAGAAATGGCGGCACCCAGGTTTATGCCCGCGTAAAAAATCGTAAATCCCGAATCACGTCTTGCCTGTTCGTCGGAAGAATACAACTCGCCGACCAGTGTACTAATATTGGGCTTTAGCAATCCGGTACCCAAAACAATGAGCAGAAGGCCAATGAAAAAAGTTTCCTGAGAAGGAACGGCCATGCAGAAATGTCCTAAGGCTATGATACAGCCTCCATAAAAAACTGACTTGCGAAGTCCGAAGAATTTATCCGCTAACCAGCCACCGGGTAAGGCCAGTAAATAAACGAACATAGTATAAAGACCATAAATCGCCCCCGCGGTTTGCTCATTGAGGGCCATTCCCCCATCTTCTAATGAGGCCAGCATGAATAAGAGGAGGAGGGCGCGCATCCCGTAATAACTAAACCGCTCCCACATTTCGGTAAAAAATAAGGTCGATAGCCCCTTTGGGTGACCAAAGAAACTTTTGTCAGAATCCATTAAGAGAAACGAAGTTTAGGTGAGATCAAAAGGTCCAAAATATTCTTCTCAATTTTTCGAAAATAGGCGCTAAAATCCATTTAAACAAATAAAACGCTACTGTCGGTTGTGGCATAAAATTTTAGTGCAATCGATTGAAATGCTCTGAATATGGCTTTATCTTTATATCCTCATTAACCAAACAAACGTATGTTAGAACTTGGCATTAAACCGATCAATTCGTCCTTAAGGGATCTTGGAATCGCAAATGCAAAAGCACACTGGAATCTTGAGGTTGAAGGGCTAGTTAAAATCGCCCTCCAAAAAGAGGGCGCTAAAAAAACCAGCACCGGGGCCATTGCCGTGGACACTGGGGAATTTACCGGACGCTCTCCAAAAGATAAGTTCATCGTAAAGGATGAAATAACCGAAAACGAAGTTTGGTGGAGTCAGGTCAACGCTCCCTTCGAACCTGACAAATTCGATCAGCTCTATATTAAAATGATCCGTTATTTTCATGGTAAGGAAATCTATGTACGAGATTGTTATGCGAGTGCGGACTGGAGATACCGGATGAACATCCGGGTGGTTAACGAGTATGCATGGTCAAATTTATTTGTGTACAACA
>JAYSOP010000672.1:0-2510 GCA_043722905.1 Chryseolinea sp. | reverse complement strand
TCTTTTTTCACATCTTTGTCTCCCTTAATTGCACAAGGAGGACCTAACTTCAAGAACTCAGAGCTCAAAATGGAAGTAAGCTGTGGCACAGTATGGAATGATTGTCTCGAAGTAATTCGGATAAATGTAGAAGACGAAAACTTCAACACATGGTTCAAACCTATTCATCCTTTGCGTGTTGAGGGTGATGTACTCACCATTCAGGTACCTTCTCAATTCTTTTATGAATGGCTTGAGGATAATTATGTGGCTGTGTTAAAAAAAGCCATTCATACTGTTCTTGGCGTAAACGGAAGATTGGAATATTCAGTTGTCGTGGATAGCGGAAATCAGCAAACCCCGCCGGTTGCGGTGAATTATCCTGCCAACGGCATTGGCAACACCAGAAGGGCTGTAAACGGCACCAACAACTTCGGTGCTGATGACTATTCTCCTTTTACATTCAAAGCGCTGAATCCCCTTACAGTAAATTCGAGATTAAACCACGCGTACTCTTTTGATAATTTCGTAGAAGGGGATTGTAACCGCCTGGCGAGATCTGCGGGATTGGCTGTTGCGAAGAAACCGGGTGTGACCTCTTTCAATCCCTTGATGTTGTATGGCGGTGTTGGTGTGGGAAAGACACACCTTGTTCAGGCCATTGGCAATGAGATCAAAAACAACATGCCGGCCAAAGTTGTCCTTTATGTTGATCAAAATGATTTTACAAATCAATTTCTGAACGCGCTTCAAAATCACAGGCTGCAGGATTTTCAAAATTTTTATCTGCAGGTGGATCTGTTGATTCTGGATGATGTTCAATTTCTTGCAGGACGAGAAAAAACACAGGAAATGTTTTTTCACATATTCAATCAATTGCATCAATCAGGTAAACAGATCATCATGACGAGTGACTGCCCGCCCAGAGACCTCAAAGGTTTTCAGGAACGGTTATTGTCTCGTTTCAAGTGGGGCCTTACGGCGGATCTCCAGGAGCCGGACTTTGAAACAAAACTTGCCATCATTAACAGAAAGATGCAGGCCGATGGAATTGAAATTCCAACAGAAGTTTCAGAATATCTTGCCTACAGTGTTGATACCAATCTCCGCGACATGGAAGGCGTTTTAAATTCATTAATTTTCCATGCGACATTATTAAAAAAAGAAATTGATCTGGAGCTGGCCAAGGAAGTTTTGAAGAATATTATTAAAGAAATACAATCGGACGTCAGTGTTGACTTTATTCAGAAAACCGTAGCCGATTATTTTAAGTGCGATCTTGATGCTATGAAAGGCAAAGTGAAAAAAAGGGAGATCGTTATCCCGCGTCAGGTGGCTATGTATTTCTGCAAACGATTTACCCAACTCACTCTGGCCCTTATCGGAGAAAATTTTGGAGGACGTGATCACAGCACCGTGATTCACGCGTTGGAATCGGTTGAAGACATGATGAAGACCGATTCTAATTTCAAAAATTCTGTCGACGAACTCGGAAAGAAATTAAAACTCAGGGTTTCCTGATGTTTCGAACGATGTTGCTATAGCTCATGTCTCTATCCGAACCCTGACGTTTACATTATATTCTCTCCCTCACTCACATCTAACACGGATTGATTCAACGGTAACGGCGGACTGTGTCTGTGCCTTATTAGAAATAATTCAGGCTTTATCCCTGCCTTTTGCGCTTTTTTTCTATATTAATAAAGCAGACTGTATCTGAATTCATCGACCACCGGTCCTCCTGGTTATCGGATAGAAAACGGTATTTCTATTTGTTGTCGTGAGCTGTTTACTCCATAAATGGCTCCCCTGCCTTTAAATTTTTGAAAAAATTCTATCACATCATTGGGATCATTTACGCGTACCCTGTTAATAGCAACGATGGTGAAGTTTTCCGGAATACCCATTTGTCTAAAAACACTATTCTCGCGGATCCTGAAAACCTTCACACCGTATTGGGTAGACTCTAATTGTGCGCCGAGGGCGGAAGCGTCTACGATATTGCGGCGTATAATTTCTTTCGAGCCATCTCTGTTAATAAGCGTGAGTGAAGTGGTCGAAGTCTTGTTATTACGCAGGTATGTTATATTTACCTTATCTCCGGGATAGCGATAACTTAATTCTTCCTCAAAAGCACTTTGCGAATTTACCTCGACGGAATTTATTTTGATAACAATATCCCCTGGCTTAAGGCCCGCCTGAATAGCCGGTCCTTCCCTGTCTAAAGTTTCCAGTAAGACCCCCCGGTAGCTTTCTACGCGGGTATCAAGATCATATTTTTTTGCATTGTCAAAATCATACTCAACCACTGTGCCACCGAAAACAGCTTTCTGTACGATACCATATTTAACGAGATCGGAGAAAACTTTTCCTGCGATATCAATGGGAATAGCAAATGCATATCCCGTATACGAACCCGTTCTGGAAAGAATGGCCGTGTTGATACCTACCAATTCGCCTTGCTTGTTCACCAATGCTCCGCCTGAGTTTCCAGGGTTGATCGCCGCATCGGTCTGAATAAATGATTCAAT
>JAYSOP010000671.1:0-7805 GCA_043722905.1 Chryseolinea sp. | reverse complement strand
CCTCCAGTTGGCAGGTGAGTTGTTCGAAAATTCAACATCAACAATTCGGTTATAGGGCGCGTTTAAGTTTGTGTGGATGATCAGTCGGGAACCTTCATTGGCTAAGACATGGTGATCATTATCAAAATTGTCGATGATATTAATTAATGAGCTGTTCGGATCGGAAAGATCTCTGACGTACAATTCGTTTCCGGTTGTACTGGTTGAAGCGCTAATGACAAGAAAGCGTTCGTCTTCCGTCAAATAGCCGCCTACATATCTTCGTGGAGTTTTGTCACCTCCAAAAATTAGTTCATCCTGATCCTGGGGAGTTCCTAACGTGTGATAAAAGAGTTTGTGGTACTGAGTTTTTGCAGAAAGCTCACTGCCCCTGGGCTTGTCATAACTGCTGTAATAAAAGCCTTCATTTCCTGTCCATGCTATACCGCTGAACTTTATATCCCGAAGCGTATCCTCAACCACAGACTTGTCCGTCGTTTTTATGACAACAGCTTTTCTCCAGTCAGACCCTCCTTCAGTAATCATATAAGCGGCCAGCGACCCATCTTTCGTAAAAGAGATTCCTGCAAGACCGGTCGTTCCATCTTTCGAAAAGCTGTTGGGATCTAAGAATATTTCCGGTGCCCCTTTAAGTTCACGTTGACGGTATAAAACACTGTGATTCTGCAAGCCATCATTTTTATAGAAGTAATAATAATCACCTTCTTTAAAAGGAGCGCTTAATCGCTCATAATTATGAAGTGATTCCAACCGGTTTTTGATTTTATCGCGATAGCGAATTTTATCGAGATAAGCGAAAGTAACTTTGTTTTGTGCCTGAACCCAGCTAGCGGTTTCTTTTGCAGTGTCTATTTCAAGCCATCGGTAAGGATCCTTAACTTCCTCACCAAAATAATTATCACTGCTATCAGCACGGAAGGAATTGGGATATTGATTGGCCCCTGTTTTTTCGTCTGTCTTACAACTTATCATCAACGTAGCACTTAAAAGTCCTGTTGTAATGGTTAAAAAAATACTTTGCATAATGTGGCATTATCATTAAATTATTTAAAATTTACCTGAGTAAATATATATATATTGCTTGAAAACGGTAAGTGAAAAACTGAAAGAGAAATAGATTGTCGTGTGCCAGTAATATTAATTAATGATTTCAAACCTTGTATACGGCACCAGTATTTTTGGAATGACGATGCCTTCCCGCGATTGATTATTCTCCAGGATAGCTGCCACAATGCGCGGTAATGCCAAGGCACTCCCGTTTAAAGTATGCAACAGCTGAGTCTTTCCTTCTTTATTTTTATAGCGTAGTTTTAATCTGTTTGCCTGATAGGTTTCAAAATTGCTAATTGAGCTCACTTCCAGCCACCTTTTCTGAGCGCCTGAAAAAACCTCCAGGTCATAGGTCATGGCTGAAGTAAATCCCATATCACCTCCACAAAGTAATAATTTTCGGTAAGGCAGGGCTAATTTTTCCAGGAGTCCTTGAACATAAGAACACATTTGTTCCAATGCCTGATAGGATTCTTCAGGTTTGGTAATTTGAACGATTTCCACTTTATCAAACTGATGTAAACGGTTAAGGCCCCGCACATGCGCTCCCCAGTTTCCGGCTTCTCTCCGAAAGCATGGAGTATATCCAACATTCTTAAGCGGCAGCTGATCTTCGGTTAATATGACGTCTCTGTACAAGTTTGTAATGGGAACCTCGGCAGTGGGTATCAGATAAAGATTATCCATAGTCACATTATACATTTGACCCTCCTTGTCGGGCAACTGACCCGTGCCAAAACCAGATGCTTCATTCACCAGGATAGGCGGTTGGATTTCCCTAAAACCCTGTTTCTCCGCCTCATCTAAAAAGAAGTTGATCAGTGCACGTTGGAGTTTTGCACCTTTTCCTTTGTACACCGGAAAGCCAGCGCCCGCAATTTTTATTCCCAGATCGAAGTCTATGATATCATACTTCTTTATCAGGTCCCAATGTGGCAGGGCATCTGAAGGCAATTCAGGAGGGTCTCCATGTTCGTACACTTTGAGATTATCGTCAGGTCCTCCCCCCTCGGGAACTTTTGTAGCCGGTACATTCGGTATGGCAAACAATGCTTTCTGCAATTCTTCTTCTGCCTTGGAAAGTTCTTGTCCGAGCCCGGCAATAGCCTTTTTCAAGTCAGCAGTCTTTATTTTTAACGACTCTGCTTCCTCTTTCCTGCCGCTTTTCATCATCGTTCCAATTTCCCTTGCGATGGCATTAGACTCTCCCAGCAGGGCATCCTGTTGCTGCTGTGTTTGCCTTCGTTTTAAATCGCGCGATAGAATTCCGTCAATCGATTCTTCCACATGCTTTAACCTTCTTTTCTTCAGGCCATCAATAACCTTTTCTTTTTCTTCACGGATAATGGAAACCTGGAGCATGTTTTAGTGTTTAATAATTACTCAAAAGTAAATTTTTTGACCAGCCTAAAGGGTTTCAGTGATAATAAAATATTTTAATCATTTGATAATGTTAAATTTTAGGGTATAATTGCATCGTCATATGGCTTAATCTCTGGCCTTCTGAATATAGATCCCGTACTTAGCTTTCAAACTTTTAGACTTCAAAAGATTTTCTCTATTGATGATTTTAGTTTCAGAACGTTTCTGTTTCCAATCTATCACAACTCACAATTCACTTTAAACATTCATTTTTAAAACTACATGTACACTATTGATGACCTGAACGTCAGACTTCTTTCCGAACTGAAAGAAATCGCTGAGGGGATGGGCGTAAAAAACGCCAAAAAACTCGCAAAACAAGATCTGGTTTACAAAATTCTTGATCAGCAAGCGGTATCGGATGATTCTGCTTCTGAAGAAAAAGGATCAGACACCGAACCAGAACGCAAAGTCCGTCCCCGTAGACGGGAAAATGTTGCCCCCACGCCCCCCAAAAAACAAATTGAAATATCCTCGGATGAATCGGATGATTCCTCTGACTCTTTTGATTCTATAAATATTGATTTTGAAAACGCGGTGCCCAAATTCGACGAAAAAGAGAATTTTGAGGAAAAGCCGCAGCGAGAATCTTCCTCGTCATTTAACAGCCAACAAAGGCAGGAGCCCAGAGAAGAAAAAGCGGCTCAGGTTCAGCGGCCATCTATCCGTGATTTTGATGGTGCTATCAGCAATGAAGGCGCTTTGGAGATTATGCAGGATGGATACGGTTTTCTGCGGTCTTCCGACTATAATTATCTCGCAAGCCCAGATGATATTTACGTTTCACCATCTCAGATCAAATTATTTGGCCTGAAAACAGGGGACACTGTAAAAGGTCTGATCCGCCCTCCGAAGGAGGGAGAAAAATATTTCGCTTTATTAAAAGTGGAATCTGTAAATGGTAAAACCACGGAAGAAATTCGGGACCGCGTCGCCTTTGAATATCTGACACCTCTTTTTCCAGAGGAGAAACTTCGGCTGAGCACCACTCCCGATAATATGTCAACAAGAATCCTGGATCTTTTCGCTCCCATTGGTAAAGGCCAAAGGGGTATGATCGTTGCTCAACCAAAGACAGGTAAAACAGTTCTGCTGAAAGCCATTGCAAATGCGATTGCTGAAAACCATCCTGAAGTATATTTAATCGTTTTGTTGATTGATGAACGTCCTGAGGAAGTTACCGATATGGCGCGTAGTGTTCGTGCTGAAGTCGTTGCATCCACCTTCGACGAACAGGCGGAACGCCATGTAAAGGTAGCCAGCATTGTTTTGGAAAAAGCAAAACGAATGGTTGAGTGCGGACATGATGTGGTCATTTTGTTAGATTCTATCACACGTTTGGCTCGTGCCTACAATACTGTGGTGCCGTCATCCGGAAAAATCCTTTCCGGTGGTGTTGATGCGAATGCACTTCACAAACCCAAGAGATTCTTCGGCGCTGCCCGCAATGTTGAAGGTGGAGGTTCCCTTACCATCATTGCTACCGCCCTGATTGATACGGGCTCTAAGATGGATGAAGTAATTTTTGAAGAATTTAAAGGTACTGGTAATATGGAATTGCAACTTGATCGCAAGCTCGCCAACAAGCGTGTCTACCCGGCCATCGATGTGCCTGCGTCCGGAACCAGGCGCGAAGATCTCCTGATGCGTGAAGATGAACTTGCGCGTGTTTGGATCCTTCGCAAATTTATGAGCGATATGAATTCGAACGAAGCCATGGAGTTCCTTCTGCAGAAAATGAAGGGAACCAGGAACAATGAAGAATTCCTGTTGTCCATGAACGGTTAAGCTATAAACCTGATGTTTATATAATTGCCACGGCCGTAAGCTGTGGCAATTTTTTTGAGTATGAAAAAAAGAGAATTAGTAAATCCTATCGCTTCTTTTTAGCACCTTTTCTGTCGTGAAAAGCTCCCTGAAAGGTTGGGTCATCTTTCTTTTTCTGCCAGTCAATTTCTCTTGCCATGTCCTTGGCCTCCATCGGTGTAGTTTCAGCAATTTCAAGCACCGACGGTAGTTTTTTTACGGGAATTTTCTCACGTATTAATTTCTCGATTTTTGCTACATGATACATTTCGGCAGGGGTGGCGAAAGTGATGGCTGTTCCCTCCTGAAAAGCACGTCCGGTTCTACCGATCCGGTGTACATAATCTTCATAAAGGATTGGCACATCAAAATTGATGACGTGCGATACTTTAATCACATCGATACCACGCGCGGTCACATCGGTGGATACCAGGATGCGTAGTCTCCCCTCCTTAAATTCATTGACGGCATTAATGCGGGTGTTTTGCCCTTTGTTGGAGTGAATAACGCGAATAGGTCCGTACTCCTTGCGCTCCAGAAATTTAAAGACATTATTCGCTACATCCTTTGTCCGAGTAAAGATCAGGACGCGGCTAAATTCTCCATCTTGCAACAAATGTTCAAGGAAATTTATTTTCGTCCGAAGATTGGGAATGATATATAACTCCTGGCCTACTTGTTTTGCTGCCGTTGCCTGCGGCGTGACTTCTACTTTCACAGGGAACTCAAGAAATTCCCTCGAGAGCCTCTCCACTTTCTCATGGAACGTGGCCGAAAATAAAAGGTTTTGACGTTTGTTTGGAATGACCTCAAACATCTTTCGCAGTTGCGGCATGAAACCCATGTCCATCATCCGGTCTGCTTCATCGAGTACAAGCGTTTTTATTTGCTTCGTAATGAGATCGCCCTTCAGATAAAATTCCATGAAACGGCCTGGCGTAGCAATGACTATGTCCACCCCATTCAGGATCCCCTCAATTTGTGATTTTGGACCTACCCCCCCGTAGAGGGCCAGGATCCGGAGGTCGGTGTACTTCGCCAGCTGAAGGGTATGCTCCGCAATTTGAATTGTCAATTCTTTTGTGGGGGCCAGTATAACCGCACGGGGATCTTTTCCTTCAGCGAATTTTATTTTCATCAGGATAGGAAGGATATAGGCTGCTGTTTTACCCGTACCCGTTTGCGCAATGCCTATGACTTCCTGGCCTCCCAGAATGAGGGGAATACATTTTTGTTGAATTTCCGTGGGCTTTTCAAATCCCGCATCAGCTATTGCACTCAATAACTGTTTATTGAGATTAAAGAATTCGAATGAAGAAATTGCTGACACTTTGCATTATTTTTACAGAAATGAAAACTACACTGATTATTAATGCAAATATAGTCAATGAAGGCAAGGTCTTCGAGGGCGATGTGCTGATCAAAGGTCAATTTATTGAAAGCATTGGAAAAGATCTTTCATCGCGGCCGGCCGATAAAACGATAGATGCGGAAGGCAAATACCTTTTGCCCGGTGTAATTGATGATCAGGTACATTTCAGGGAACCAGGGCTTACGCACAAAGGAACCATCTATACTGAATCGCGGTCCGCAGTCGCCGGCGGTATTACCAGTTTTATGGAAATGCCCAATACTTTTCCTCCCGTCTTTACAAGAAGCTTACTGGAGGATAAGTATCAGATTGCCTCCCGTGATTCTCTTGCCAATTATTCATTTTTCATGGGAGCATCAAACGACAATCTTGATGAGGTTATGAAATTGGATATCACAAAGGTTTGTGGCCTTAAAATTTTTATGGGATCCTCCACCGGAAACCTTCTAGTGAATGACGAGAAGACCCTTGAAGGTTTTTTTTCCAGATTTCCCTCCCTGATTGCCACTCACTGCGAAGATGAAGAAACGATTCTGCGCAATTCCGCTTTATATAAAGAAAAATACGGTGAAGAAATTTCTATAAAATTCCATCCGCTCATCCGGAGCGAGGAAGCGTGTTACTTATCTTCATCGTTCGCGGTAAGACTGGCACGCAAGCACGGAACAAAACTACATATACTTCATATTTCTACTGAAAAAGAAATAGCGTTGTTCGATCATTCCATTCCTTTGGAAAGAAAACGCGTTACCGCTGAAGCGTGTATCCATCATTTATTTTTCAATGATTCAGACTACGAACGCCTGGGTACTCACATTAAATGGAATCCATCCATCAAAACCCGAAACGACCAGGACGCAATATTTCGGGCCATACTGAATGATGCCATTGATGTTGTTGCCACAGATCATGCGCCACATACTTTAAGCGAAAAAAATAGTAGTTATTTCAAAGCCCCGTCAGGCGGTCCATTGGTTCAACATAGTTTGGTGGCGATGCTTGAATTCTTCCATTCCGGCAAAATAAAACTTGAAAAAATAGCACAGAAAATGTCGCACAATCCTGCGGTGCTTTTTGAAATCGCCAAAAGGGGATTTATCCGCGAAGGATATTATGCCGACCTGGTGCTGGTTGACCTTGACGATCCGTGGGTTGTGGATAAAACAAATATCTTGTCAAAATGTGGATGGTCGCCCTTTGAAGGATTAACTTTTAAGTCAAAAGTAACCGACACATTTGTTTCCGGACACCTGGCTTTTTCTAATGGATCATTCGATGAAAGCGTGAAGGGAGAGCGACTGTATTTCAACAGGAACTAAAAAAACTGCGATTTTTGTTATTTGAGGCGGACTGCCTAACTTGCGGACCATATACGGTGGATGTAGCTCAGTTGGTTAGAGCATCAGATTGTGATTCTGAGGGTCGCGGGTTCGAGTCCCGTCTTTCACCCCCCTTGAATTGAAGACCCTATTGTTGTTTATATAGGGTTTTTTCATTTGTGCTTATGGTGTGTTGTTTCAAACGAGCAAACCAGTATAGCATGAGAATTTATTTTGGCTACAATTTCCTTTCTTAGCCGAAAAAGGAGGCGAAATATCACGATTTAGTAATGGATTTTCGTCACACTTCATCCTCGCAAAATTAGGCCGGAAAATTTCGGATTTCCTGTCGGAAAATTGTAAATCATAATATGGATCAGCGAATCATTAATCTGTTCCATGAATATACCCACAGGCCACTCTCTCAAGGGAAGACTTATGAACGTGCTAATGTAGGTATAGCTGGTATAAAGAAGCGTTAAAAAAGGCAGGGGTGAAATACGAACAATTTCTATATGAAGGAGCGCAACACGCCTTTCACAATGACACGGCTCCTACCCGATACAATGAGGATGCTGCAAAAAAGGCATGGCAAAGGGCGGTGGATCTTTTCAATAAAAAGTTAAAATAGTTAAGTCGGTGTGGCGCAATTTTTTCTATAAGTTTATTTATGATTTCGTGGGGAGATTTTAACAGACTTTCGCTTTCCAAAAAGATTAACCTTCTCTATGAGAATGGCACCTTCGTCATGGCCATCCGGTACTATGGATATAAGGTCAATTTATATTTATTAGGAAACATTTATTTGGAAGTTTTTGTAAATCACAAGCAATCAT
>JAYSOP010000670.1:0-3860 GCA_043722905.1 Chryseolinea sp. | reverse complement strand
TTGTGTGGTATAATACACTTTAGAGAGTTGATCATCCGGTGTTTTTAAAAATAACAGGCTGAAATAATCGCCTCGTTCCCATCTGGACAGCATGTTACTGTAATTTGCACTACCGGGATTTCCGGATTGCCCTCCCGGAAAGGTTGCCCAGCATTTTATGCCTGATGGCTCCAGGCTTACGACCATGCGCCATGAAGGTCCGTGGGTTCGTGAATGTGCATTCACAATTCCCAGGTTGCCTCCGGTTTTTACAGGTATAGACAGGGCTGTTAAAGGCGGTAGCAAATGGCCTATGAAAGAGTCTTTATATTCTGCCCATATAGGTAGCGTTGCATGCGACGTTTTCCACTGTTCAATATCCTGTACCCCCAGAATAAAGGCCTTGCGGATGAGATCGCCCGCGTTTTCTTTTTCTTTTGTTCTCTGAATATCAAAGAATGAGAATTCCGGTCTTTCTTTCAAAAGTTTTATGGTATTGAAAGACGTTGGTCTCGCCAGCGAAACGTTTTCATTCTGCATTTCATCCCATAACAGTGGCATAAGATTGTTCCACCACCCCTCGAAGTAAGAAGCTCCTATTGCGTTGGCGTGATTGTAAAAATCCCATGATCGTAATATTCGGTAGGCCTCTTTCTCCTGCGGGTTGAGCTTTGATGAATCCACGTAACTTAAAAACAACGGCAAACTCTCTTCCGCTTTCAGATTAAAATTATCATTCTGAAGTTCCATCATATCCCGAAAGGTGATATTCTGTGACTGCCTCAATACCTGATTGATCCTCCTGTTGCGGTAGGCTTCATAACTTGTAGAAGTGATGTAATAGGGGTAGGATTTATCTACCGGATACTGGTTTGCCGAGCTCACAAAGCTGCGCTCCGGATTTTTTTCTGTGATATTATGGTTATTCGGAATATATGCCTGCCAACCGTGGGAACTTTTCGATCCATCAAGCACAAATTTTCCCTCTTCCTTTCTTCGGACGGGAAATTTTCCCTGTACCCGCATGGCAATATCTCCGGATACTGAGGCAAATACGAAATTCTGGGCGGGTGCAGAAAATGAATTCAGTGCATCCACGTATTCCGCGTGATTTTTTGCTCTATTGAGTTTATGGAAAGCGACGATCTCTTCCGAAGGTTCATGGGCAATCCAACGGAAGGCATATCCGTTGAGGGAACTTTCAGCGTGGAAATTCCGGTCGTAGGCCACAGGTCCCCAATGCGTATAAAAGATGGTATCATAAAAAGAGTTTCCTCCCCGTACTTTAATTTCCTCCACAACCTTCCTCGTGCCCACCCATCCTCCGTCCAATAAATATTTATCACGTTTTTGTCCATCAAAGGTGATTTTGTACCAATCTACCAGGTCGCGCTGCGCATTGGTAATAGACCAGGCAATGGAATCATTGAAACCAATGATGATGCCGGGCGCGCCGGGTAAGGATGCTCCCATCGTATTGATGCCCGGTGCGTTGAGCTGAATCGCATACCAGATGGAAGGTAAACTTAATTGCAGATGCGGATCTCCCGCCAGCATTGGTGATCCTGTATAAGTTTTAGAACCTGATACAGCCCAATTATTACTGCCAATGGTGGGGTCTTCTGCAGGCCCTTTTTTAATATTGATCAGTTCATCGGGGATAGCCAGCGGAACGGAGTCGAGGCTAATGGGTTTAAAATTCCAACCGCCTTGTTTTTCTACAATGGGATCACCTGGGACTTCATTGTCCGGATACAATACATCCACCATTTCTTTTCCGAAGATCTGCCAGGCATTGGTCATTTCTATATCCTTATCGCCCATATTGAGGGTCTGCGCCATCGTCTTCAGCAGTAGTGCGCACTTGAGATTTGTCCAGGGTTCGGGGCGATAGTTCAATAGTTTATATTCAAAAGGCAGGGTATTGTAATCCAGAGATTCAATAAAACGATTAATTCCCTCCGTATACTTGATGATGGCCGGGTTTGCGTCCATGGATTGAAGGGCTTGTTCAGCCCCAAACACCATTCCTAATCTCCTTTGCCTGCGATCCCGATCTAATAATGCATCACTGGCTACTATTTCAGAAAGCCTTCCTGCCGCGGCATGCGTTTGAAATTCCATCTGCCATAACCGATGCAACGCTGTTATGTAACCCTGGGCCAGATAGAGATCCTCATTATTTTTGGCAAAGATGTGGGGGATTAGGATGCTGTCATAGATCACAGAAACAGGTTCCTTAAGTCCTGGTATAACCAATTGTTTTTTCCCTTCGAAACCGGTGGGCTCAAGGTTTTGCCAGAATCCGTGAAAGGGATCCAGAAATTTTCCCAGCGGTGGAATGGATATATTACCAATTGTCCAGCCCTTGTCCAGCAGAAAAATCAACAACACCGTAATGGCCAGGGTGGTAAAAAACTTCGATAGTTTCATTCCGTACTCATCATTAAGTAATAAAGTAAAAAGCTTTTCCTAATTTTCGACAAAATTCGGGTAAATTTTTATCAAACCACCATTCGAACATTTTGACCAGGTATTCAAAAGAACAAATAAAAAAAGCGTCATTCATTAAAGCAATCTTCTTTGATGTAGATGGCGTGCTCACTGACGGAAGGATCATCTATGATGAAACCGGGAAGGAGATCAAGAGCTTTCATGTAAGGGATGGTCTCATCATAAGTTACCTGAAAAAAGCAGGTATTATTACCGGGGCAATTTCCGGACGCGAATCCGCGGCAGTAACAAAACGCCTGGCGGAATTAAAGGTAGACTTTTGTCATCAGGGTATTGTAGATAAAACGATGGTATTTGAGAAGTTGATGGCGCATTATAAACTTAAAACCAGGGAAGTCGCCTTTATCGGGGACGATATAAATGATTTACCCGTGTTCAGATTATCCGGTTTTTCTATTTGCCCGGCAGATACCTATGATTATATTAAAGAAAGGGTAGACCTTGTCACCCTGGCAAAAGGAGGAGCAGGGGTTCTTCGCGAGGTAGCCGATCTGGTTCTTGGATCAAAAGGATTATTTGAAAAGATCATCAAAGCCTGATTGGCTAACCTGACTTCTTGATCATAAAGATTGCATATGAGATATGATTTTATGTCGCGGTATCGACCATTATTTTCAACTATATTTTTTTTAGTTTGACATGAAAGTATTTAAGGATAAAGTCAGCATCACAGAAAAAATTATCCTTGGCGGTGACAGGATGGTGCTGTTTTCAGGACCGTGTGCTGCCGAGAGTTATGATTTATGTATGGAGACAGGTGCCCATGTGAAAGCGATATGCAACCGTTTGGGAATCGACTATGTTTTCAAGTCTTCTTTTGATAAAGCAAATCGCACGTCAGCTGGTTCATACCGGGGTCCTTCTAAAGAAGGGGGCCTTGAAATACTGGCCAGGGTTAAGAAAGATCTTCAGGTCCCTTTGGTCACAGACGTTCATGAATCCTATCAGTGTGAAGCTGTCGGCGAGGTGGCGGACGTGTTGCAAATCCCAGCTTTTCTTTGTCGTCAGACCGACCTGTTAAAGGCTGCGGCGCGCACTGGAAAATCGGTGAAAATAAAAAAAGGCCAGTTCATGGCACCGGAGGACATGCAGTATGCTGTCGACAAGGTGAAGGAGGAGGGGAATCCAAAAGTTTTCCTCACAGAGCGTGGTGCCAGTTTTGGTTATCACACATTGGTCGTCGATATGCGTTCTCTACCCATCATGCGGCAATACACACCGGTGATTTTCGACGTTACACATTCTGTTCAACAGCCTGGTGGACAGGGTGGATCTTCGGGTGGGCAGCGTGAATTTGCACCTTTCCTGGCCCGGGCGGCGGCGGCAGCGGGCGTCGATGGATTTTTTATTGAAACCCATCCAAACCC
>JAYSOP010000669.1:0-1815 GCA_043722905.1 Chryseolinea sp. | reverse complement strand
TTTCGAGTTGCCAATATTGGTTCGGTATAAAGTGAAATTTCCATTGTCATCGATGGTTGCCTGAACTCCCAGTCGGTCGTTGTATTGAAGTTGATATAGTGTTATGTCCCAAATGAATGATTTTACAGTACCCCTGAATCCGGCTTCCATATTGTACCCGTTTGCGTCTTTCAGATTTTTATTTACCGTTTCATAAACCGAAGCTGGGATGATATCTTTAAAAATAACGGGGCGATAGGCTTGGGACCATCCTGCGTAAAAGGCTGCATTTTTTTTGAAGGTATACTGTGCATTTAAACCAAACAGCGGAAATTTGTGTGGAATGGTATTTGGAATATCACCTGGGTTATAGTAACCAATTGCTCCGATCATATCTGATTTACCGATTTCAATTCTAAATCCCGGATTAACTGATAATTTTTTTGAGAGCTTAAAATTGTTCTCTGCAAACACGGCAATATTATTGGTCTTTAAATGCAAATCCCTGCCCCAGCCCGGCTGAGAAAGCGAAAGATCAAAATCTGAACCAGTCGTCCCTTTCCCCAATTGCTGACGATTTAGATTGTTTCGCATGAGTTGCAAGCCACCGATTATCGTACTTGTATTACCAAAAAAATTATATCTATGTGACATCCTTATTTCGGTAGCATAACTATTAAAATGATCGATGTCTACCTGACGCTGTGCAGTAGTTAGTGTAGCCGGGTCGATAGCATCTTTAAGATTAGCAGGCCTGTCGAATTGAACGCTGTTTCTGTCTCCTAAAACTGCCGAGGTTATCCATTGCAAGTTTGTCTTTGCTCCAATACTCCATTCAATCTTCAAAGAAGGAATATAAATTTCCGGATTGAAATAATTTCTTGCTCTTGTTGATAATCTGGGGTTAGCCTGAAACATACTATCGGTTAGTGGCCCGGGTATTTGATAAACATAGTTTGACCGGCTCAGTTCACCAGTGAGTTTTAAGTGCTCGGATAGATTATAGATAAGTAGTACAGATTGCGCATCGTAATCCGTTCTGCTGTTATTTCGGTAGCCATCAGATTTTCTTTTGGAGTAGTAAGCATAATATTGAAACTTCCCGATGGTTCCATGAATAGCATTATAAGTACTCATCAAGTTAAATGATCCTGTTGCCTGAATACTTTCAAGGCTAATCGCTTTCGTAGTGTCTGGTTGCTTACTTACATAATTTAACATTCCGCCGAACTGAGCGCCAAATTGCAGGGACCCGGTCCCGCGCACCAATTCTATTTTCTCAACGGCTTCCATAGGCATGGAGTAATGGCTTGCAGGGTAACCATACAAATCGGAATTAGTAATGGCTCCATTCCTTCTGATATTGAATTCCCAACCCCGATGTGGGTCAAGTCCTCGCGTGGAAATATTTACCTGGTTTCCGCTTCCATCCATATCATAAACAAAAACTCCAGGCACCTTTGCAAAGATCTGTCGTGGGGTTTTCTCCGTCAGATTGGCATCGATATTCTGGACATTGATAACTTCGTTTTTCTTTCCCGACCACAGGAAAGTTTTTTGAAGATCCGGAAGCCGGTCAATTGTTTTAATGTCACGTTGATCAGAAATGGTTACGCCATCAAGTTGATAGGTCTTAACGGAGTCTTCCTGAGCGTACGTAATACCTGAAAAAAAGGCCAGAATTACGGTATATAAAAACTTCATTTATTCAAAACTACAAAAAGGCTGAAAACCGAAGGGGGAAAGCACCTATTTTAAAAGGCATATAAAACTTAAGAAAAAAATAATTGCAATGCTCGATTGTAGACCGGAGGGGAGCCATATAAGTTTGAGGAC
>JAYSOP010000668.1:0-10246 GCA_043722905.1 Chryseolinea sp. | reverse complement strand
CTAAAATCGTCGATTCAGTTTACAGCAATCCTGAACTGTGGAATCAAGTTGTGCCAACAGCCTACAATCAAAACTGGTGGCAGCGCTTTCGCAACTGGGCTAAGTCCCTATTTTCTGATGACTATGACGTGGTGAATCCTCCGGAGCTGGCGGCCCAAAAAGTAGTATTGCCCTTTGCGACCAAAGCCTTCCGAAGATTTTTGAAGGACGGCGAGAAGGCCAAGCTGATAAGTTTGTTCAAATCCGTTTACGACCGCAACGATTCAGTGGCCAACCCGCAGCGGTTTGACCAAAGCATCGCGCAGACTTTTAAATCCATACTGATCTCTCCAAACTTTTTATACAGGGTCGAAGAAGAACCAGAAAGGATGGGATCGTATCCGGTTAGTAATTTCGAGATTGCCACCAGGCTATCTTATTTCCTCTGGTCAAGTATGCCTGACCAGGAACTCTTTAACCTTGCCTATATGGGTCAGCTTCAGGACACGCTCGTGCTTGAAGCGCAGGTAAAACGCATGCTGGCAGATCCTAAGGCTAAACGTTTCGCTGAAAATTTTTCAACCCAATGGCTGGGCATCACTAAATTAATTGAGGATCAGCCTGTTTTAGATCCTGTAAAGTATCCGGAATTTGATATGCCCATACGCCAGGCGTTGTATCGGGAGACTGTAGAATATTTTTACTATGTGCTTACTGAAAGCAAGAACATGATGGAATTAATTAACAGTGACTATACATTCCTGACAAAAGATCTTGCAAATTACTATGGCATCGAGGGCGTGAGCGGAAAAGATTTTCAAAAGACGCAGCTCAAAGATTCAACAAGGGGTGGCGTGCTGGGAATGGGCAGCGTGCTGGCGACCTCGTCTTTTGCTACGCGAACAAGTCCTGTCGTGCGAGGAAAGTGGGTGATGGAACAATTGATGGGGATATCTCCTCCGCCACCCCCTGCAGTCGTGGCAGAGTTAACAGAGGATGAAGGGGTGCATAATGAACTCGGGTTAAGGAAAATACTGGAAATGCACCGTTCAAAATCAGAATGCCGTTCCTGCCACGAGAAAATGGATCCGCTGGGATTAGGACTTGAAAACTTTGATCCGGGAGGTCGCTGGCGCAAAAGTTATGGTAAAGTAGACATTGACGCTTCCGGCGTGATGTCGGATGGAAGATCATTCGAAGGCCCCGTGGAGTTGAAGTTATTGCTCATGACAGAGAAGGCGAAAATCGCCCGGAACCTGTCGTCAAAAATGCTTTCATATGCATTGGGAAGGTCTATACTATTTACGGATGAGCCTGCCTTGCGTACCCTCGAAAACTGTCTGATGCAAAATAATTTTAACCCTGAACTCTTTATCATAGAATTGGTCAAGAGTTATCCTTTTAGAATGAAGCTAAATGATTTTGAAGAAAAAGTTTGATTATACATCATGAAAAAAAGTTGGCAAATATCCCGCAGAAGAATGCTCAAAGGAATGGGTGCCTGCATCGCGTTGCCTTTCCTCGATGCCATGGCCATGCCTGGATTAACCCCTGACATTCCGGGAAAAGCACCCATCAGGTCGGCGTTCATGTTCATGCCGAATGGTGTGCATCCTGAATTCTGGACCCCGGAACTCACAGGAAGCAATTTTGAATTAACCCGACAGCTGTTGCCTCTGGAAAGCCTCAGAAAAGACATTCTCGTTCTGGGCGAGTTAATGAACAAGAATTCGATATTCAAAGGAGCAGACGGTCACTATGCTAAATCAGCAAGCCTTTTAACCTGCATGCCCATCAAGCAGACCATTGGCGATAACATCCACAGCGGTGGCATCTCCGTAGACCAGGTTATTGCATCGCATGTTGGGGGTGATACTT
The DNA here is from genome assembly GCA_043722905.1 of Chryseolinea sp. Lineage (GTDB taxonomy): Bacteria > Bacteroidota > Bacteroidia > Cytophagales > Cyclobacteriaceae > Chryseosolibacter. Next base: position 8,389 of record JAYSOP010000668.1, on the reverse strand, counting down.
TATTCCCTTCACTGGAATACGGCCTTGACAGAATTACCACGGGCGTTGATATCAACGTTGGCTTTACCCGTTTGTATGGATCGAGTATTTCCTGGCAGTCACCAAGCCAACCGCTGTCCAAGGAGATCGATCCGCGTCTTGCCTTCGACAGGCTGTTCAAATCTTTTGTTCCCGGAAAAAAAATTAAAGAAGATCCCTGGAAACAGAGTATCCTGGATCTTGTAATGGACGATGCAAAAACTTTAAAGAAGAACTTAGGAAGAGCAGACCAGGATAAACTTTCCGAATATCTCGAATCAATAAGGAGTGTAGAGAAAAGAATTTCCAATGGTGCGAACAAGGAAAAATTTGCCAAAAATATCACCCCCGATATCACCCGCGAGTTGGTGAGAGTAAATCAGAATATTGATGAATATGTGGAGATGTATGGGGGAGTGGATATTACCGAGAAGACCAGGTTAATGATGGACATCATGGCCCTTGCCTTCTGGAGTGATGCGAGCAGGGTAACCACTTTTATGTTTGGAAACTCAGTGAGTAACCGCAATTTTACTTTTCTGGATGGTGTTCATGGAAATCACCATTCCATTTCACATCACATGGACAAAAAAGAAATGCTTGAAGAATACATTCGAATTACTGCGTGGCATATTGAACAATACGCTTACTTTCTGCAGAAATTAAAAAGTATTAAAGAAGGCGATAAGACTTTGCTCGATAATTCTATGGTTTTATTTTCTTCCGACTTGCGTGATGGAAACAGACATTCACCAAGGAATTTGCCCATCATATTGGGGGGCAAAGGCGGTGGAAAAATCAAGACAGGCCAAAATTTAATCTTTGAAAAAGAAACGCCTCTGGCAAACCTTTACTTGACAATGCTCGATACTATGAACATAGACGAGCGTAGTTTTGGAGATAGCACCGGAACTTTGTCATCCATTACGGTTTAGTAATATGAATCAACGCGGGTTTTTCAGCAATAGGGGGTGATATTTTGAGTAGTCTAAAATTGAAAGTCAGGCAGCCAGCGCGGATGATTGCTGTTTTTCTCACGGGAATGCTTTTCCTGTTCTTACCTTTTTTCCGGCCGGCGGAAGTACCCTTTCTGTTTTTATTTATCGGCAGACTCCACCCGCTTATTTTACATTTCCCGATTGTATTAATCATCCTCGCGCTATTATTTGAAACAGCCAGCCGTTTTTACGGAATGAAAATAGGAGAGAACACCGTGCTCATAATTTTACTGGCCGCGGCATTGTCAGCTTTTGTTTCCATTACCGCAGGGTTTTTCCTGTTTGCATCCGGAGACTATTCGGGTGAGTTAATGGACCAGCATTTCTGGGCGGGTGCTATAACGGGGACAGCCATTTTCTTTACGATCGGTTTCTTCTTTTTACACCGAAGCACCACCCGTTTTTACTTTTTATATTTCGCCGGTTTGCTGATCAGTAATGCTGCAGTAGGTTTCGCCAGTCATCTGGGTGGATCTATCACGCATGGACAGGATTATCTCACTGAACATTTGCAATTTATCATGAACGACCCTGGCACAGGCCATGTGAAATCAGAATCTGAAATGCTGGTGTATGATGATATGATCACGCCGATTTTCGAAGCCAAATGTATCAGCTGTCATAATGACCAGAAGGCTAAAGGCGAACTGCTGATGACTTCTTATCAGAGCGTGCTGAAAGGTGGGGAAAGCGATAGTCTTTCTGTGGTAGCAGGAGCACCTGAAAAAAGCGAATTATATAAGCGGGTCGTGCTTCCCGAGACGCATAAAGATCACATGCCGCCAGAGGGAAAGACCCCCATGCGCGAATCTGAGATCGCACTGCTGAAATACTGGATAGCATCGGGAGCAAAGCAGGAACTCAGGGTTATGGAGGCCAGAAAGGTGGACAGCATTAAACCCCTGGTCGAGGGTTTGTTGCCTGAGCTCGCAAAATATCGCCGCAAAGCCAGCATTCAAAATATGAAACTTAAAGCGCTGGACGAGGAGCTTCAGCAAGTAGCCCAGAAGTTAGATATCAATATCCGGCTTGACAGCCTCTCGGAGGAGAATCATTTTACCATTGCCATGAAGTTCCCGCCTGCGCCTTTTACGAATGAGCAGTTTATGGAACTCAGTCCTTATTTTGAAGTGTTTTCCAAAGTTTCCCTCATATCAAGTGGTGTTGACGATGCAGGCCTGTACTACATCGGCAAGATGATAAACCTGAAAGAGTTGTATCTTCAGAAAACCCGACTCGATGGATCGGGTATGGTTTACCTGCAGAGACTTCCTAAACTTGAAATACTGAATCTTTCCTTCACCAAAGTTGACGACAAGTCAGCCATCGATTTGCTGAAGCTCCATAGCCTCCGGGAAGTGTATCTTTTCCGAACGAGCACATCCACCCAGGTGGTAGAAGCCTTGCGGAAAAACAAACCCGGCGTGCAGTTCCTCCTCGAAGAAGGACCTTACTTTTAAATAAATAAGCGTGAATGGAGGCGGCTCTCACCACCATTACCTTTCTGACAACCACTCACAATCCATCCAGGGCGCTAGCATGTTTTGACACGCCGATTACCAAATTTATCCAGTATATTTAACGCTATATATTATCTTCGATAAATAACCGAAAAAAATTATGAAATATCTGCTAAGCTTTGGTGCAGTTCTACTGCTTCTGGTAACCCTGTCTTCGTTTCAAAAAGAGTCGAAGAAAAAAGGATGGATCAAATTATTTGATGGGAAATCAATGGACGGATGGAAAATCAATGAAAACCCTTCCAGTTTTAAAATTGAAGATGGCGCCATTGTTGTCAATGGCAATAGAGGCCATTTATTTTATGTCGGAAATGTGGCCGGCCATAGTTTCAAAAACTTTGAATACAAAGCCAAAGTGATGACTACACCTGGTTCAAATTCAGGAATGTACATCCATACCGCTTATCAGGAGGAGGGATGGCCTTCGCAAGGGTATGAGATCCAGGTGAATAACAGTCATACAGATTGGCGCAGAACCGGAAGTGTTTATGGCATTCAGGATATAAAGGAGGCGCCTGCGAAAGATAATGAGTGGTTCACCCAGCATATCATTGTAAAGGGTAATCAGATTACTGTTAAAGTCAACGACAAAACCATTAATGAATACACCGTTCCGGCTGAAGGGGGAAAATTATCCACTGGAACCTTCGCTTTGCAAGCCCATGATCCAAAAAGTAAAGTTTATTATAAAGACATCATGGTTAAGATAATCGCTGACTAATTTTTCGCTTTGTTCTGATGGTCGTGTATCGCGAAATGACGCCGGAGGATATTCCCGCCGGGCTTGCACTTTGCCGGTCAGCAGGTTGGAATCAGACGTCACGTGACTGGGAGTTTTTTATTCGGATACATCCCGGGGGTTCTCAGGTGGCTGTTGAAGAAGATGGAATGGTCGTTGGTACTGTTGCCACATTGCGCTATCGTGACCACTTTAGCTGGATCAGCATGGTGCTCGTCGATCCAACAAAGCAAAGGCAGGGGATAGGCATTCAGTTGCTGCGCGAGTCATTGAGAATTTTATGCGATGACGATACCGTTAAGCTTGACGCTACACCTTCGGGAAGGGAAATCTATTTGCAATTAAATTTTGTTGATGAATATCCTTTGACCAGGATGCACAATGGAGCATTGTCCACGGCTACATTACCGGCTTCTTCTGCCCGACCAGTGTGTCGGAATGATCTAACCACATTGCAGCAATTCGATCGCGAAGTTTTTGGTGCTGACCGGGGAAATGTTTTGGAATGGCTTGTGGAGGGTGCACCTCAGTATGCATTCCTTCTTGAGGAGCAGGGAAACATCAGCGGATATTGCTTCGGCCGCCAGGGTTATCATTTTACGCATATCGGGCCAGTGGTTTCACGAACTCCTGACGGAGCCAAACAAATTCTTTCCGCCGCATTGCGCACCTGCGGTGGAAAACAGATTATCATTGATGCGCTGAAACACTCCGCTCCCTGGACAGATTGGTTAACTTCCATCGGCTTCGAGGCACAACGCCCCCTGATGCGCATGTACCGTGGCACCAACGCTCATCCCGGATTACCCCAATTCCAATTTGCCATTCTAGGGCCTGAGTTCGGGTAGTGCATCATTATCGCCTCGAAGCGAATTTAAAATTCCCCTCCTTCCTTCAAGGAGGGGAACGTCCTGCGCCTGCCGCAGGACGAGGGGTGGTTAAACCCGATCTTCGGCTGTGTACTGGACAATCACCCAATTGTCTGAACCATGATTTATTTGATTAAGATGATTGCTATGATTAAATACAAATAGTTTTCGTGAGACAACTAATCAACGATATAATATTTATTGGTGTTAAGCCGCAACGGGTCCCACGGGACTTAATTAAATGTAGAGGAAAAAATTTCCTCCGGACCAACAATGGCTTAGCGCCTAAAGCTTAAAGCTCGCCGCCTCCTTCTGGGCTTTCAAAGCCAACTCCGTTGCCAAAAAGCAATGCTCCTGTGTCATCGCTGTTTCAGTGCGATTGAGAATATCCTGCACGAACTGTTCTGCGTATGGCAATGCCTCATTGTTGCAGTCGAAATACCGAGTCTCTTTGTTGTCGACCAAAAAAAGATGGTTGCCTCCTTCGCGCCCTGAAATATCAACGTTTTTGCGCAGCTCCATGAATCCATCTGTTCCAAGGATTGTGAGCCTGCCATCACCCCATGATTTCAGACCATCCGGTGTAAACCAATCTACACGCATATATCCAGTGCCCCCATTTCCCCTTACGGTGGCATCCCCGAAATCTTCGAGCCCTGGGAATTCCGGGTGATGTACATTTCCTACCTGGGAGCAGGCAATCTCCGCTTTTGTGGAACCCGTAAAAAACAAGAACTGCTCACACTGGTGTGAGCCAATATCACAAATAATCCCTCCGTAGGATTTTTTGTCAAAGAACCACGATGGACGCGATTTTGAATTTAACCTGTGAGGTCCCATGCCAATGGTCTGGACAACTTTTCCTATTGCCCCTTCTTTAATCAGGTTGCCTGCTTTAATGGAAGCTTTGTTTTCCATTCGTTCACCATATAAAATAGAATATATCCTTTTGGTTTCTTTTTGAACCTTCTTTACTTCATCCAACTGCTGTAAGCTGACAATGCCCGGCTTATCTGCCATAAAGTCTTTGCCATGACGCATTACCTGGATGCCGAGAGGGGCTCTCTCGGAAGGAATGGATGCGCTCACTACCAATTGAATGGAGTTGCCTTCCAGAATTTCTTTTTCAGAACGGGCGAGTTTCGCCTGTGGAAAACGTTTAATAAATTCCGCTGCTAACGCTGGTTCTTTCGCATAAAATGAAACCAGTTCTCCACCTCCGCGGATCATGGTTTCAACCTGACCATATATATGGCCATGATTTAATCCAATCGCTGCGAAGCGAATCAACGCCGCGCCCTTTCTGACCGGTTTATTTTTTGCAACATCTGCAATCGGTCTGCTTCCGGCAATAAACGGTGCACCCGTGACCTGAATTGGAATTGCCGCGGCAGCAAGACCTGCCACAGAAGTAATTGACTGCTTGATAAACCTGCGCCTGTTTGCTTTCATCGTTCCGTTATTTGAGTTACTAATAATAAAACAATATGCGGATAAATTCAAATGGAATGACCGGGAAATACGGAGGTCGCATCCTTTAAGGTTTCAACCAAATTTGTGTCAGGATATTGAACACTTATTCCGGCAACCTATCTACTAGCGGATGAAACCCATGATGAATGGCTGTCTTGCATAAGTTTAGTATCGATCAAAAATCCTTTAAAGCTATTGCAATGATTTTGCTAAATTGTAGCATTAACTAAACCAGAATGACAAAAGGCTTTTCCTTATTCACAATACACAAGAAGTGTTTCTATTTATTTGCTCTGATCTGGATGTGCGCATGTCAGGAGAAAGGACCGGTGGACAAAAGAATCACACAAATAGATCCGATTCAAACAGCCGAATTGGCAAAATCCATTGAAGAAGGGGTTTCGCCAACCCTGGCGGAAGGGCTTACCCTAAAACTTTGGGGAACGGACTCTTTGGTTGCTGACCCCGTCGCAATTGATATTGACGATAAGGGACGCTTGTATTACACCCGTACAAACAGAGCCAAGCATTCGGAATTTGATATTCGCGGGCATCAGGACTGGGAAATCGGTTCCATTCAATTGAAAAACGTAGAGGAAAAACGCGCGTTTTTGCACAAAGTATTATCTCCCGAGAAAAGCGCAAAAAATGAATGGTTAACAGATCTTAATGGAGATGGATCGCATGATTGGAAAGACATGACGATTGAAAAAGAACATGTTTACAGATTGGAAGATATCTCCGGTGACGGTATTGCAGATCAGTCGCAATTGGTCGTAGATGATTTTAATGATGAAACAACAGATGTTGCCGGCGGCATATTAACCCATGGTGAAGATTTATTTGTGGCGGTTGGACCCGATCTGTGGAGAATTAACGATGATAACGGCGATGGTCTGGCCGACAAGAAAACATCTATCTCCCATGGTTACGGTATTCATGTGGGTTTCGGCGGCCATGGAATGTCTGGAATTGAAGTCGGACCAGAGGGAAAGATCTACTGGCAGATTGGTGATATCGGATTCAGTGGTGAAGGTCAGGATGGACAAAAATGGGAACACCCTAACAGCGGTGTGATTGTACGGGCGAATGCTGATGGGAGTGACTTCGAAGTCTTTGCATACGGAAACCGGAATACCCACGAATTTGTATTTGATGAGTACGGGAATCTGATCAGTGAAGATAATGACGGAGATCATCAGGGTGAAAAAGAGAGGATCGTTTACATCACCAACGGTTCAGATACTGGATGGCGTACCAACTGGCAGTTCGGAAAATATCGGGATCCTGATAACAACACCTATAAAGTGTGGATGGAGGAAGAAATGTACAAGCCACGATTTGAAGGTCAGGCTGCCTACATCACGCCGTGTATTGCGAATTTTGTGAGTGGTCCTACCGGCATGTTATACAATCCTGGCACAGCATTTAGTCCGGAATGGAAAAATACTTTCTTTATCGGTGAGTTTGTCGGGAACCCTTCCCGCTCAGGCATACATGCCTTCAAGTTAAATCCTAAGGGTGCAACTTTTGAGCTGGGGGAACACAAAAGTATCATGAGTGGCGTGTTGGCCACAGGTATAGACTTTGGCCCCGACGGCGCGATGTACATTGCTGACTGGCTTGATGGCTGGGATACGAAAGACCACGGCCGCATTTGGAAATTAGATGTCACCGATGGAGCAGCCAGCGAAATTCGTAAGCAAACACAATCATTGCTCGCTGCTGATTTTAAAGGCTATAAGCCAGCAGAACTCAGCGACTTGTTAAAAAATGCGGACATGCGGGTGCGTCAAAAAGCACAATTCGAATTAGCCACACGCGGTTCCGACGGAGTGGCCGCATTTGAGGAAAATTTAAGACAAACGGGACATCAGTTGGCCAGGGTTCATGCGATCTGGGGAATCAGTCAGTTCGCTCGCGTTAATGAAAAACATGCGCGTTTATTGGTGCCGTACTTAACAGATAAGGATCCTGAAATCAGAGCACAGGCCGCAAAATGGTTAGGAGATGTTAAATACAAAAAAGCAGGGGAGCCTTTGATCCCGCTTTTAAAGGATAATTATAGCCGTGCACGATTTTTTGCAGCCGAAGCCCTCGGGCGAATTGCTTATGAACCTGGCATCAATCCTATTATAGAATTACTGAGAGCCAACAACGATGAGGACGCCTACATTCGTCATGCGGGAAGCCTTGCCCTGGCGCGCATTGGAAAAGCTGATCCTATCGCTGCTCTTTCAAAGGATCCTTCGCGTGGATTAAGGATTGCGGCAGTGGTCGCATTGAGAAGGATGAGACATCCGGCAATCAGTAATTTTTTAAATGATAAAGACGAGTTTATTGTAACCGAAGCTGCCCGTGGTATTAATGATGATCTGTCCATTGATGAGGCATTGCCCGCCCTGGCCGATGTGCTCAAGGACAACAGATTTAAAAATGAAGCTTTGATACGGAGGGCTATCAGTGCCAATTTGCGGGTAGGAACAGATCAGACCCTCCAGAACCTTATTGACTATTCACTGCGTATAGGAAGACCGTTAGAAATGCGTGTGGAAGCCATCGATGCCATCAGTACCTGGGCAAAACCTTCTGTATTGGATCGGGTAGACGGGCGCTTTCGTGGAGAAATTAACAGAGATCGAACCATCGTACAAAACAAAGCTTCAGGTGCACTCATTCAATTAAGCATCAATTCCGATAGGCAAATCCGCCTCAGTGCCGTTAATGCCATTGGTAAATTGCAAATGAAAAACGCTTCCGGACAATTATTTG
>JAYSOP010000667.1:0-2509 GCA_043722905.1 Chryseolinea sp. | reverse complement strand
GGCGCGATAGTGAAATTTCCGAATGGGAAATCAATACATCAAATTCATCCGGGATGTGCTTATCTCTGTTCATGAAAACCTTCATGAGCTCGAACAGCGAAAAAATTTTGCTGATCCCTACGAGCTTGCCCATATGGATGGTAAGATCATAGCCTACCAGGAAATGATCGCGATTATCAGCGTGAGTGCTGAAACCTTTGACCTTCCTAAAAAGGAAATTAGTTTATGACTTATCCTTCCTTTGAACATATACCGATTTATAGCTAATTGCTTACCGGTTTCAATTCCATAAATGATCTCGTCTTATCAGGATGCCTTGAAATACCTGTACGATAATCTGCCGATGTTCCAGCGGGTAGGGTCCATCGCTTACAAAAGAGATCTTGGCAATACGATAAAGCTCTGTAGGATACTCGGCGATCCTCAAAACAAGTTTAAGTCTATTCATGTTGGAGGCACCAATGGAAAAGGCAGCACTTCACATATGCTTGCTTCTGTGCTTCAAACTTCCGGATACAAAACCGGTCTTTATACGTCACCTCACCTGAAAGAATTTACGGAACGGATTAAAATTAACGGGGCCGACGTTTCGCCGGAGTTTATCGTTCAATTCGTAAATAAAATTAAACCTGCCATTGAAGCCATCAGACCCTCCTTTTTTGAGATCACCGTTGCCATGGCCTTCGATTATTTTGCGCAGCATTCCGTGGACATAGCAGTAATCGAAGTTGGATTGGGCGGGCGACTGGATTCCACTAATGTGATTACGCCATTGGTTTCTGTCATCACCAATATCAGCTGGGACCACAAAGAATTATTGGGCAATTCGCTGAGGGAAATTGCAAGTGAAAAAGCAGGGATAATAAAAACAGGTGTTCCTGTGGTGATCAGTGAACGGCAAGAAGAAATTGAGGACGTTTTTATCAATAAGGCACGGATGGAAAAAGCCGAAATATCTTTTGCCTCGGACGAATATACGGTTGAAATGAATTCGGAACACGGCACCATCCAGGTCCTGAAAAACAAGGCTACCCTCCTGAAGGATACTGCGTTTTCCTTGTATGGTTTTTATCAAAGAAAAAACATTCCCGGGGTTCTGAAGACGGTGGATGTTTTACAAACGTATTTTAGTATCAGTCCGGCGCAATTGAAAAAAGGACTCGAAGAGGTTGTGCGTATTACAAAGCTGAAAGGGAGGTGGCAAATACTACAGACGAATCCCACGGTAGTATGTGATACAGCCCATAATTTTAGTGGCGTCCAGGAAGTGCTTCATCAGTTATCAGGCATGTCTTTTCATCGACTTCATGTCGTCTGGGGAATGGTGAAGGATAAAGAAGTGAATGAAATACTTTCAATCCTGCCAAAACACGCGACCTATTATTTCTGCCAGTCAAAAATTCCCCGTGCGTTGGACGCAAATGCATTAAAGGACATGGCTACGAAACATGGATTGGTTGGAGAAGTTGTTTTGGATATCAATGAAGCAAAAAAGTCTGCTTTGGCCAGGGCGAGGAATGATGACCTTATTTTTATCGGCGGCAGCACGTTTGTGGTTGCTGAAATCGACGAGCTATAATTTTATTTTGTGAAGCGAAAACAAGAGCGTTTTAAAATTATTGAAGAAAACCCCAATGTGATAGAGCCCACCAAAGCACTATATGAATCTATCAAGGGGAAATGGCGCAGCGAATATTTTAAGAACTCAAACCCTGTAACGTTGGAGCTTGCCTGTGGAAGGGGCGAGTATACCATTGGACTCGCCAGACTTTTTAGTGATCAAAACATCATCGGAGTGGATATTAAAGGCGAACGTATTTGGAAAGGAAGCACCATTGCGTTGGAGGAACAGTTAAGGAATGCTGCTTTTTTGCGGACGCATATTTTATTGATAGAAAACTTTTTCCAGGCAGGTGAAGTGAATGAAATCTGGATAACTTTCCCTGATCCACGCCCGCGGAAAAGGGACATTAAAAGAAGGCTGACAAGCCCGCGGTACCTTGATCTGTATAAGCGCCTGCTGCAAGAGGGAGGTTACGTGAGATTAAAGACTGATAACACGCAACTGTTCGAATATTCACTGGAACAGCTTCACTTGCGTAGCGACATTTCAGACCTGGCTTTTACAGATGATGTCTACCATTCCGATCTTCAAAAAGAGTGTTTTGACATCAAAACACGTTACGAGCAAGAGTTTTCGCAAAAAGGAGAAAAAATTAAATATTTGAGATTTAGATTTGTAGAGTGAGTAAACCTTACCTGTTATGGATGAAGTGAATTTTGACCTGGAGGAGCTATTTTTAAAAGCTGACGGGTTGATAGCCGAAAACCGTTTAAGTGAAGCGGCTAAATTATTGGAGAATATTTTATCGGATGCTCCTGATTTTGGAAAGGCTCATAACCACCTGGGTTGGTTATTTGAAACTAAGTTCAAAAACTTACAACGAGCCGAAGAACATTACAGGCTCGCTTTGAAATTTAATCCTGAATATACCGCAGCTTATTACAA
>JAYSOP010000666.1:0-4353 GCA_043722905.1 Chryseolinea sp. | reverse complement strand
CGCTCAAGCTTCGGGATATTCTTCGTAAAAAACCCAGCGATGAATCCGGGAAAACCAAATTCCTTCAGCTTGCCTTTTACCAGCGCCTGCATTTGGATAACGGTCATATCAGGAGCTGTAAAGTGACCATTAACAAAACAATTTGAGCAATACTGAATACTTTTGGATCCATCAGTATTGGTTCCCCCTCCCTTTTCATCCCGTTTCAAAGGCATTCCGCACGTCTGACAATGTTTGTAACGTTTTTCCATCATTCTTTGGTTATTACCTCGTCAAGATTTAACAAAGCGTTGGCAACTATGGTCATGGCAGCGTGTTGATAAGTTCCTTCTTTCTCTTTTGTAATCGCCCTGACTGCAGCCGTGTCCATCTGATAAACATTCAAGGCATCCTGATAGAGGTTGTTCAGAATGGAAAGTTTCTCCAAAGGGATTTCCCTGAACGTGAGCATTTGATAACCGGTTTTGATACCCGTTACCGGCGAAGCATGATCGCTTACCACCATACGCTTTGCAAGATGACGGGATGCCTCCACAAAAACAGGATCATTTAAGGTTACTAAAGCCTGAAGGGGAGTATTGGTTCTAATGCGTCGGCTAACACATACTTCCCGGCTGGATCCATCAAACATCATCATGGAAGGATACGGACTGGTGCGTTTAATAAAAGTATAAACGCCGCGACGGAATTGATCCTCCCCTTCGCTTTGCTTCCACACATCCTCATTATACACAGAATTCCAAATGCCCTCCGGTTGATAAGGCATCACACTCTTACCGTACATTTTACTGCTGAGCAGACCACTTACCGCCAATGCCTGGTCGCGTGTTTGTTCTGCAGAAAGCCTAACACGAGGGGCTCTGGCAAGCCATTGATTTCCCTGATCTTTTTCCAGCATTTCATCAGACACCCGTGATGACTGTCGATAGGTGGCGGACATCACAATATCTTTCAGCAATTTTTTCATACTCCATTGATGATCGTTCATTAAACGCAACGCAAGCCAGTCAAGCAATGCAGGATGTGTGGGGGTCGCCCCTTGTGTTCCAAAATCCTCCAGTGTTAAAACAAGACCGGTGCCGAATATCTGCTCCCATAAGCGGTTAGCAATGGTTCGCGCCGTGAGCGGGTTATCTTTACTGGCGAGCCAACGCGCGAAGCCAAGACGGTCGGGTGAAACATTTTGAATTGTTGTGTTCAAAGAACGTGGCACATCAGGATTTACTTTCTCACCTTTTACCAACCAGTTCCCACGTTCAAAAATGTAGGTCTCTCTTTTTTGCGATTCCGTACCTTCAATGAGAACAGGTGTATTTTCAACTTCCCTGTTGAGAAGATCAAGAAAAGATTTTTTTATAGTAGCCAATTCAAGGTTGTCTTTTCCGGGAATCTCCTCTTGAAAAGAAACCCATTCAACGGAACACACACTCTCCCCTGGCTTCGAATCAGGATTACGGAAAATAAAGTACAGGTCATGTTTACCCTCCACAGATTTCAATGGTACATTAAATACCAATCTGCCTTTTGTTTTGACAAGGTTTGCACTGCCAATTACATCTCCTTTAAGATTGTCGAGCCTGATTTCAATTGATCCACCTGGTCTATGCATGTCGTAATTCATCAACAAGTGATTTTTACCCTCCAGATCAATCTGCTTTATGCGTGCACTGCCACCGGAGCGAATGCTCAACCATTTATAGCCATCAAGCTCTCCCCTTGTAAAGTCATCAAAAAGATGCGAGTGGAACTTTGGTTCAAGCGTTTTTAAAAAACGATTAATGTCAAAGGCTTTCTCGTTATTAGAATACTTCAGGACCCAGGATTTTATAGCATCCACTTCTTTTTGATCCGCTGCTTTGTAACTTCTTAATTTGGGATGTTCTCCGCTGACGTCTTCATCACGGGAGTTGTTAAAATAGGCCAGAGATTTGTAAAACTCTTCATGGCGGAAAGGATCATAGGGATGACTATGACATTGCACACAGCCCATCGTTGTACTTTGCCAAACCTCCCAGGTTGTGCTTACACGGTCGATCACGGCAGCCATGCGGAATTCTTCATCATCCGTGCCTCCCTCATCATTATTCATTGTGTTACGATGAAAAGCGGTCGCTATGATTTGATCGTCTGTAGGATCGGGAAGCATATCACCCGCAAGTTGCTCGATGGTAAACTGATCGAAAGGCTTGTCATCATTGAAACTCCTGATCACATAATCGCGAAATCTCCAAATGACACGGGAGGGGTCGGCTTCATATCCTTTTGTATCTGCATAACGCGCCAGGTCAAGCCACCAGGAAGCCCACTTCTCACCATAGCGCGGCGAGCTTAAAAGTTTGTCGACGATTTTTTCATAAGCTGATTCGGTACTGTCGTTGATAAAAGCGGAAGCTTCCTGAAGTGTGGGCGGTATGCCTGTCAAATCGAGGGAAACCCTGCGGATAAGGGTTGCTTTGTCAGCCTGTTCTGATGGCTTAAGCTTTAATTCATTTAATTTATTGAGAATAAAATAATCAATGTCATTTTGCGCCCATTCCTTTGAAGGGGCATCCATTCCGGATAACAGACTCTTGGATTCTGGAATTTCTACCGGGGCCGGCGCCACATAGGCCCAATGGTCACCCCACTCCGCGCCTTGCTCGATCCATTTAGTAAGAATATTTATTTCATCATTTGAAAGAGGCTCCTCCTTGTAAGGCATTCGTTGCTCGGGGTCCGTAAGGTTAATCCGGCGGATCATTTCACTATGTTCCGGATCGCCCGGGATGATGGCGTATTTACCTGATTCCACAGTATCCAGGGCCTCCTGCCGGAACAGCACGCTGAATCCCCCATTCTGCTTCACGCCGCCATGGCAACTGATACAACGTTTATTTAAAATTGGCTTAACCTGGGTACTAAAATCAATTTTTTTCTCATTGCATGACTGAAAAAGGCATGAAAGGATAAATATGGCTAATATTGTTCGGGCAAATCGGGACATAACGCCCTCAAAATTAGGACTATTCAGCCTGTAATAAAAGATTCTTAACGCCTGTTACCCTGATTTTACGTGGGTGGACGTCAGGGATGGCAATCCTCAAAATTATAGTTACCAGAAGGAAATTCCTCACTTCAATTTTTAAAATCCGGCCGATTTCCCTACTTTTGCAGGCTCAAAACTTAAAAACAATTATGAACAATTACGAGACGGTATTCATTTTAAATCCCGTTTTGTCTGAAGACCAGGCAAAGGATACTGTCGAAAAGTTCGTGAAGGTGTTGACAAAAGCGAAAGCTGAAATCGTCAACACGGAGCACTGGGGCTTAAAAAAGATGGCTTATCCCATCAATAAAAAGTCAACTGGGTTCTATCACCTCATTGAATTTACGGCAGACTCCAATGCGATCAGTACACTCGAAACCGAGTACAGACGAGACGAAACAGTTATGCGTTTTTTGACTACGGTGCTTGATAAGCACGCGGTTATTTACAACGAACGCAGACGCAAGGGCGAATTTAAAAACAAGGAAAACAGGAAACCTGTAAAAAAAGCTGAGGAGGACTCGAAAAGATGACATTAATGAACGAACCCATAAAGCGCGCGGAAATAAAGCCGAAGTATTGCCGCTTTAAGAAAAATGGTATTAAATACATCGATTACAAGGATCCTGACTTCCTTTTGAAATTTATCAATGAACAAGGCAAGATTCTGCCAAGAAGACTTACCGGTACCAGCCTTAAGTTTCAAAAGAAAGTGGCTCAGGCGGTAAAGCGTGCGCGTCACATGGCGATCCTTCCCTATGTTGGTGATTCATTGAAGTAATCTAACCCTTAACACAACAGAACCATGGAAGTGATATTGAAACAGGATATTTCAGGTCTTGGCTATAAAAATGACATTGTAAAAGTAAAGGCAGGCTACGGTAACAACTACCTTATTCCCAATAATTTTGCACTCATTGCCAATGATTCTAACAGACGATTAATTACAGAGAACGTTCGTCAGATGGCCCATAAGGCGTCTAAGCTCAAGCAGGATGCAGAAGCGCTTGCCGCCAGAGTAGGCGATTTTATTGTCGAGATCAAAACGAAGGCAGGTGAATCTGGTAAAATCTTTGGTGCGGTTACTGCCCTTCAGATTGCCGATGTCCTTAAAGCCAAAGGGTTTGACATCGATCGTAAAAAAGTGATCTTAAAAGACAATCCCAAGCAAGTAGGCAACTACACGGCTACGCTGGATCTTCACAAAGAAGTGAAACACGAAGTTAAAGTTGTCGTGAGCGCTGAGTAATCGAATCTCGATTAAAAAAAAGCCGTTCCTCAAAGGGACGGCTTTTTTTTATCCTGATATGACAATTTACTTAACTCTG
>JAYSOP010000665.1:0-5214 GCA_043722905.1 Chryseolinea sp. | reverse complement strand
AAAACCTCTTTCCATTTCTTTTCGATGGATTGAATCTTGTCTTGAAATTTTCCCACCGGTAATTTGACATAGGCAATGCGGTCAATAAAATGAATGCGTGGATTGAGAATCAGCGGCTCAATGGGTTGGTGCATGGAGCGGTAGGGGAAATCCTTCACCACCCCGATCACCGTGAATGACCGGTTGTTGTCATTCACATCCACCACGGAAGCGCCGATAATTTTTTCAAGCGGTTGATTGAGCGCTTTCACCGCGGTCTCATTTAAAATCAATGCAGAGGAGTCTGATACGTTGCCATTGATAAAATCCCGTCCTCCGATAAATTCAAGTTGATATGTTTTGGGGAAATCAAAATCGACATTCAGCTGACTCCATTGCAGATTTCC
This sequence comes from Chryseolinea sp., assembly GCA_043722905.1. GTDB lineage: Bacteria > Bacteroidota > Bacteroidia > Cytophagales > Cyclobacteriaceae > Chryseosolibacter. The sequence goes on along the minus strand of JAYSOP010000665.1, from coordinate 4,828 downwards.
ATCCTGTAACTCCGGGAATTTTACTACCGCTCCAATCCATCCAAAATAATTCAACCGGGGCAAGTGATTGGCCATGGTGACATTTTCAATTTCAGGGTCCTGTAAAACGGCATGCTTGAATGCGGCAAACTTATCCTGCGGTGCAATACCACCATAGCGTATGGAAAGCAACTGGCTGCCCTGAGCGTTGAGTTTAGTGCTCTGCATATGATCCATTTGCCGGATGACAATGAACGTTGAAATAATCAACACCAGTGCCACGGTGTATTGAATGGTTACCAGACTTTTCCGAAATAATTCGGCGCCCTGCCCTCTCACAACCTGACCTTTTAATACCTCCGCCGGCCTGAAGGCGGAGAGGTAAAATGCCGGATAGCTTCCGGAAATAAATGCCATAAATAATACGATGAGGAAGACAACGCCGATCATATAGGGATTCAACAAGGAGGCAAGCGTAAAACTCTTATGGGCGAGTTGGTTGAACGGAGTCAGAAAAATGACGACCAGCACCAATGCCATTATCACAGAACCCAGCGTCATCAGGGATGATTCGTAGAAGAATTGTTTGGCAATTTCCCGGCGCTTACTTCCCAACGATTTGCGCAGTCCCACTTCCTTGGCTCTGCGGGCAGACCGGGCTGTTGCAAGGTTCATGTAATTGATACAAGCAATCAAAAGTATGGACAGTGCAACGGCGCTAAAGATGGTGAGATATTTTTTATCACCCTGCCCGCCCGCGGCTTCCCATAAATTTTTCTGATCAAAATGAAGGGCCGAAAGTTTTGTTAGGAATGGATCGATTTTCCATCCCCCCGCCACAAACCCGGAGTCGGCTTGCGCCATCTGATCGCCCCACAACTTTAGACTTTTCTGGATCTCCCCGATGTCCGCGTCAGGTTTCAGCACTACATAGTTCTCGAAGAAATTGGAATTTTGAAATCCTGATCCCTCCATGTAGGTATTGAAGTCCTCATGAATGGCCCTCAGCGCATTGACATTTAAAATATACTGAGGTTTGAAATGGGAATTCGAAGCGTAGTCCCGGTATATACCGGTTACGGCCACGTCAATTTCGCGACCCTGGGTTGCCCAGTTGTGTTTCACGGAAATGATCTGCCCGATCGGGTCAGCACTCCCAAAAATTTTCCTGGCCCCCTCCTCGCTTAACAGGATACTGTTATGATCCTGAAACATTTTCTCCCGGTTGCCTTTTATCAGATCAAAGGCAAGTACCGACTCAAATCCAGGTTCTGCCCAGCGGATTTCTTCCGTAAGTATGATCTTGTCTGTTTCTTTGTGATGCAGTGACGTAGGGTAGCCGATGTAATCAATCCTGATGGCATTCAGTACCTCGCTCCGGGTATCCTTTAATTGCTTTATCCAGAAACCAGGCGACACAGTATTGTCAAATACCCTTCCATCAGCGTTGGTAAAAGTCGCCCCTATGCGATAGGTATTTTCGTAATGCGGGTGCATGACATCGTATTGCAATTCATCACTGACATACAGGAAAATCAAAATCGCACTGGCCAAACCCAGGGCAAGTCCAAACATATTCAGCAATGCAAACATTTTTTGCCGTTGGAAATTACGGAGGGCGATCAACAGATAATTCCGGATCATATCGTGAAGGGTTAGTGGTTTAATTAAACGTTTGTTGGCTGCATAGGTTATCCCCCTTTTAGTAGGATTTCTTGGTGAGTGGTGAGTGGTGAGTGGTCAGTTGTGAGATGGTTACGCATACCATAGATGAATAGACCATTCGAAAAGTTTTATGGTTGTAGTTAAATGCTTGTTTGCGAAAAACCAACGCACGTCTATGGGTGAAGATTTTCTTTAGTTTACTCGTCATCCAGAGCGAGGCAAGAGCAAGGAATGTGTGGAGAGAAGGATCCCATCCCGTCGGTCGAGTGCAATGCTATCGCCCTGCGGGTTTCTTCCCTCCTTCGCTGAAGCTACGGCGGGCAATGCGTTCCGCGTAGCCCTTCGCCCAAACCCTCACGCTGGATGACGGTTTTATGGGTGGGTCCAAGCCTTAATCCCGTATTTCCTTATTTCCCTATATCCCTATATCCTTATATCCCTATTCCCCTCTTCCCCACCATTCGGTCAATAGAAAAATGGCCACTGCCGAACACAAACAATGCAGCAAAAATGAGTAGAAAGAGAAGTGGTTTTTCTTTGGTAGCAAAGGGGTCATCAGCGTGTGCATAAAAGGCTGCTGTCAACATGGTGATCATGAGCGGAATCACAGCCAGCCTGGTAGCCAGCCCCACCATGATTAAAATCGCGCAAAAGAATTCCGCAAAAACTACCAGAACCAATGAGGGACCGGGCCCGAAACCAAAGGGATCGGCAAACTGAATTTCATTACCTGATAACAGCTTCATTAATTTTGGAATGCCATGGGTCAGCATGAAGGCCCCTGCACAGATTCGAAATATCAGTAAGAAAACATGGGCGACATTTTTTTCGGGCAGGCTGGTATTCAATAATTTTTTCATGGTTACACGCTTAATCAGTATGGATTTACAGGGACAAAATGACAACAAGACACAAGAATAAACGGCTGCGGATGTTTTAAAAACGAATTTTATAGAAGGGGTGAAAAGGAAATCCTTACTGGGCTAATTAAGGTGGGAAACGGTTTGTCCAGAATTTAAATCACGAATTTTTCTAAGATTAATTACCCTGCCGGGCTGGGTAGCGGGTTTATGGAATTTCAATACAGGAGATGATAGAAACCCTGGAATTAAAGGTCAATTGCCTATGTTATGATTAAGAAATATGGTAAGAAATACCTATATTGCTGATCTTTTAGGTTTTCGGTAAGGATTTGCGACTAGAATCCTTTGGCTAAATGAAAGATACGATAGAATGTTCCGTTTTTTCAGCTGATTTCAACATTTACTATTAAACAAATACAACAATGATGCTTGCCGAATCAAATCCTTATTCTTCTCTCTGGAACAAATACCGACCTGTAATATTGCAGCTGATGTCAGCTGCCGTAGAAAAAGGTCCGCAACAATACAAATTGTTTGCGCACGAATTTAAAGCGATTGGCCAAAGAGAAAAATCCGGTTTTACTTTTACGCTCGAAGCTGCTCATGGTAAAGCTTTGAATAATATCAAAACCTCCACCGTAGCGAAAAACCTTTTGCAGGTATTGCAACAATCCAAGAGAGCGACAGAACTGATGGCCGAAGCCACTTATGAACTTAGCATGGATAAACATTTTGTTTTTCACGTGAACCGTAAGAAGGAAGTCGTTAAGGAAGAATTGAAAGAAGTTGTAGAGGAAGTATCCGTTCCGGCTTAAAATTTGAATGAAAATATGAAAGTCAATGGTCTTACGATCATTGACTTTTTTTATATAACAGATATTCCGGCCGGCTTATCCGTGCCATCCTGGTAAAAGCAATTGCTACCAACCCTTTGGCTGAGCAACAATGACTAATGACTATTGAGCTTGTGACCTTTTGGTTGACTTCGAATTTCTCAGCTCCCGGTGAGTGGGTTTAATCCTTATTTTCTTAAAGCCATATAGCCTAGTGAGGAATGCCGCTCCCTTGATGAAATCAGAAATTGATTTACTTCAGAAGGCTTTGAAGCTGGATGCGGTGAATATGTTTATTCAGATCCTCACTGTTTGCCAGGGAAACACGCATGATCTTTTCGTTCACCGGATGATAATACACCTCCATAAATCGCTTCTTAAAATAATACAGTTTAATGGACGCGCCATAAAAATCTGTGGTGAGGAGATACTGGCCATTTTTCAAGACAAGGTTGGCCCTTTCGCCCAGGTCAAGGCAATGGAAATCTTCGTGCATACAGGTTAGGTTCTATTTTAAAAAAAAGTAATTCTAATCATTCATAGCAATCTGTTAACCCCCTCATCAACCGCTCATCCCCCTCAACCGGTTACTATACTTACATGACAACTCCATCATTCAAGTGACCTGATACAGTATTTCTGTAAGGTTTTTTACAAGCGTTTCATATCGATCGGGTTTAGGCAAAAAACCCGCGCCTAATTTTTTAAACTCCTTCATCTGAACGGGATCCGATGCGGTTGAATACATGATCACTTTTATATGGTTCAGTGAGTGATTATTCTTGATGAGCTTAAGGCACTCCAGACCATTTATCTTAGGCATATTAATATCCAGGAAAATATAATCCGGGATACTTTCACGATCCGACAATATTTCGAAGGCAGAGGCCGCGCTATCCGCTATCAAACAGGTGAATGACGGGGCCGCTTCTTTCACCGCTTCGCAAAACAAAGCGCTGTCATCAGGATCATCATCAACATGCAAAACAATCATCTAAACCAGGTTACCCGTAAAATTCCGAATGTTATTTAAGAACACTCTTTTTTAAGACCTATTCAAAAATATTTGCATTTCTGATCTTTTGCAAATGCTTTTAGATGAGGAACTTACCTCCCGAATCTTTGTGGAAGAGGTTAAGCGGGCATTCAGGCAGGCATTTATAGGTGTTTAACACTGCCATATTTGACGTAATCACGAACGATCTTACGTGAGAGTTGATCCACATCCCTGTTGTAATTGACGCTGCCTGTGGCCTTTTCATGCGCTTTCACCTTCACAAATGTCAGGCTTAATTTGTCAAGGTTTTCCAAGAGGCTTCTGATAAGGTCAGCGTTTCTTCGGGGATGCTGATTTTTTGTTACCCAACCCGAAGCCTGCAGACGTTCTCTTCTGAACGGGAGGTTCACAAGATACTGGCTGTCTGTATACAGGGAAATGAGCGTATCCTTGGTCACGTTTTGTGCCAGAAGATGTTCCAAAGCCCTTAA
>JAYSOP010000664.1:0-1826 GCA_043722905.1 Chryseolinea sp. | reverse complement strand
CATACAAAATCAAATACCATAATTCTGGCCGTTAATGGCCAGCTTGTAGCCAGTGGAGTTGGCCAGACATCCCGGGTTGATGCACTTCGTCAGGCCATCGAAAAGGCAGCAAGTTTTGGATTTAACCTAAAGGGCAGTGTCATGGCTTCCGACGCTTTTTTTCCGTTTCCGGATTGTGTTGAGATTGCTCACCGACATAACATCGATGCCATTATCCAGCCTGGTGGTTCCGTAAAAGATCAGGAATCCGTCGATTACTGTAATGCCCATAATATGGCGATGGTGTTTACCGGAATCAGGCACTTTAAACACTAAATGATCTTTTTTCACAATCAATCAAAGGCCGATTTATGGCGTTTCAGGTCGCCGGGAAGCAGGTAGAACGCTTCTGCTAAACCTGCGTTCTTTATAACGACAGGATACACACCCTCTGTAAGTTTTTTCGCAGAATTATACTGCTGAAACGAAGCAATATTTATGTAATTTCGGGCCATCAATTTTTAAACTCACTTTTAGCCTCCTTACCCAATGGGATTTTTTGACTTCTTCACTAGTGACATTGCAATCGACCTTGGTACAGCAAACACCCTGATTATCTATCGGGATAAGATTGTGGTAGACGAACCCTCCATTATCGCCATTGATAAGGCGGCGAATAAGGTGCTTGCCATTGGTCGCGAAGCCATGCAAATGCATGAGAAAACACACGAGCATATCAAAACCATACGCCCATTGAAGGAGGGAGTTATTGCCGACTTTCAGGCAGCAGAGATGATGATCCGGGGTTTGATCAAGATGATTGATACCGGTAAGCGGATGTTTCCTCCATCTTACCGGATGGTGATCTGCATTCCATCTGGAATTACGGAAGTAGAAAAACGCGCGGTGCGCGACTCGGCAGAACATGCAGGGGCAAAAGAAGTTTACATGATTTACGAACCGATCGCTGCGGCCATTGGAACCGGCATTGATATAGAAATGCCCGTTGGCAATATGATCGTCGACATCGGGGGTGGTACTACGGACATTGCCGTGATCGCACTCTCCGGTATTGTATGCGATCAGTCTATCCGTGTGGCGGGCGACACATTTAACCGCGACATTCTGGATTATATGCGCCGCCAGCACAACCTTCTGATCGGTGAACGCTCGGCAGAAAAAGTAAAAATTGAAGTCGGTTCAGCGCTAACCGAACTGGATGATGGACCTGAGGATTATGAAATCCGAGGCCGCGACCTCATGACGGGAATTCCCAAGACCATAAAAATTTCTTATTCAGAAGTAGCTTTTGCATTGGACAAATCGGTTTCAAAACTTGAAGAAGCAGTGTTAAAAGCCCTTGAGACGTCACCACCGGAATTATCCGCCGATATATATGAACGTGGCATTTACCTCACCGGAGGGGGTGCATTGTTGCGCGGACTAGACAAGCGTTTAGCTTTAAAAACCAAATTACCTATTCACGTTGCGGAAGATCCGTTAAAAGCGGTTGTAAGAGGTACTGGAGCAGCCTTAAAAAATATTGAAAAATTCAGGGCGGTTTTGATGACTTAAGGCATGCAGCGGCTCTTTTTATTTTTTTACCAATACCGGGCCTTTTTTACTTTTTTATTTTTAGAGTTCATCTGCGCATGGCTCCTGGTAGGAAACAATCCGTATCAGGGCGCGCGTTTTTTCAATTCCTCAAATGGCCTTGTGGCTGGCCTCAACAATGTATCGCAGGGAGTTCGGGAATATTTCCTACTCCGTCAAATCAATAGTACCCTTGCCGAAGAGAATGCGTTTTTGAGGAGCAAATTTGAAGAGCTGAATCAGATTCAGTATGT
>JAYSOP010000663.1:0-11498 GCA_043722905.1 Chryseolinea sp. | reverse complement strand
TTTATTTTAGAAGTTGAGAAGGGAGGTCGTATCCGTTTCAATAAGTCAGCGATTTCATTGGAAGCCACGAGGCTTGCTAACAAGAAATAGTGGTACCCCTGCCTTTGAGGCAAGGTGATTGGTGAAGGTTCATAATATCCGAGGTACATGAGTTTACTCAATTCGATATTCAATATCCTCAGGTTTAATCGAAAAAATTGGAAAGCCGTAGTGCTGTGTATTTTCGCAGCTACGGTTTTTTGGTTTTTCAACGCCCTTAACAAGACCTATACCACCAATATCAATTTCCCATTAACCTTCGCCTATGACAATGAAAATTTTGTACCGGTTGAAACACTTCCTCGCTACGTTCGCCTTAATGTAACGGGAAATGGTTGGGATCTTTTTAAGAGAAGTTCTGGAGTAAAAATGGCTCCTCTGGAGTTTCCGCTTGATCGGCCATCAGAGGTTAAAAAGATTGTTGGAGTTGAATTGCCCAGAGTATTTTCCAACCAGCTTACCGGTCTTGAAATTAATTATGTTTTGTTAGATACACTGTATCTTGACCTTGAACCTAAAGCCGGCAGATGGATTAACCTGGCAGTGGATTCGGTTGCAGATAATCTCAAAATAGGGTATGGTTTGGCGAGTGAAATTGCTGTTATTCCTGATTCGACTTATGTGGTTGGGCCCGAAAGAATCATAAACAATCTTGTCGAACCAATCATATTGAAGATACCTCAACGCAACATCGATGAACATTACATTGAAAATATTGGGGTTATCTTACCTTACATGGAAGTGATTATCCGTCAACCAGCTTCGGTATCTGTTATGTTCAATGTTGAGCAAATGATAACGCGTAAAGACTCCATACCCATGGAAATAATTAACATTCCACCCACTGTTTCTGACGTGATGAATTCCGGTAAAGTTCCTGTAACGTTCTCTATACCCGAAAGCTTTCTTCCCGAATTAAATATAGGATCGGTTAAAGCTGTGCTGGATCTTAAGAAATTTACCAGGGGTAAGGCAAAATTCCTTCCCAGGGTTGAGGGCCTTCCGCCTTATAGCCAGGTCATCAGGATTGACTCAGTTATTGTAAGATTGTAGCGTTGAAAACTCCCCTCCAAATAGGTATTACAGGTGGCATTGGCTCCGGTAAGTCGTTGGTTTGTAAAATCTTTCACCAACTTGGCACCCCCCTTTACGATGCCGATAGCCATGCGAAAGAGCTAATGACCACCGATGGAATACTCATCTCCGGGATCAAAAAAGAATTCGGTGATTTGTCCTACCATCCCGATGGCACCATTAACAGGCTTTATCTCGCTGACCATGTTTTTTTTAATAAGGAGAAGCTGGATAGGCTGAATGCCATGGTTCACCCCCGCGTAGCGTTAGATTATGAAAGATGGGTTAGCCGTCAGTCGGGAAAACGCTACGTACTAAAAGAAGCGGCCCTGCTGTTTGAGACTGGTTCAAACCTGATGTTGCACAAGATCATAGTCATTTCCGCCCCTGAAAATATCCGGCAAAAGAGGGTGTTAAAAAGAGATGTGCATCGGACTGTCGAACAGTTCAAGGGAATTGTCGAAAAGCAGATGCCAGAGTCTGAAAAGTTGAAACGTGCTGACTACATTATCGTAAACGATGATACGAAGCTTGTTATTCCTCAAGTGTTGGCTCTTCATGAACAATTCATAGGTTAAAATATAATCGTTAAAAGCCGCCTGAACCAATTAGAATAGGGGGTGTTACAGTACTGTTACTTGATTTATTATGCGTTCTACATCCTTAGCCTCTTTGTTTTTTCTTTTGAGTTGTATGGTAATTTTTACATCCTGCGGAGGCAAAAAGAAAGCACCCGTTTCCGCGGGTCAAAGACAGCAAGGTCCCCTTTTGGTTGATGCCTTCCGTGTCCAGCTAAGTTCGGTAAGCGAAAATATTGAGGTTCCTGGCACCCTCTTTCCATTTGAAGAAACTCAGATACGAGGAGAGATTGGCGGCAGAATCGTAGAGCTGAACATCAGCGAAGGAGCAACGGTTAAGAAGGGAACACTTTTGGTCAAGATCTTTGACAGGGACCTGCAAGCCCAGCTGAAAAAATTACAAGTACAGCTAAGGATAAATGAGAAAACGGAAGAGCGTAACCAGGAGCTACTTAAAATTAACGCGATCAGTCAGCAGGATTATGATCTCAGTTCGCTGAATGTGGAAAATTTAAGAGCGGATATTGAATCAGTCAAAATTTCCATATCCAAAACAGAAATCAGAGCACCCTATAGTGGGACAATGGGATTGCGTAATATAAGTTTGGGATCGTATATCTCTCCTTCCGATATAGTAGCTACGATCAGGCAGGTGGATCAACTCAAGCTCGAATTTTCCATTCCTGAGAAGTATGCGAAAGAAATCGGGAGAGGTTACGCCGTGAAATTTAAAGTTGACGGAGGAGAACAGGAGCATTATGCGACTGTTACGGCAACGGAGAACAGTGTTGATCAAAACACCCGAAATCTGAAGGTGCGGGCGGCCGTAAAAGAAAACCATCCTGAACTGATACCTGGAATCTTCGCGAAAGTAAATTTACAGCTAGGTAAAAACAGTAAAGCTTTAAAAGTGCCATCGCAAGCCATCATACCGAATGTTCGGAATAAGCAGGTGATTGTTTTAAGAAAGGATAGCGTTTTGTTTACAATAGTAGAAACAGGAATTCGTGATTCAGCCTATGTACAGATTTTAAATGGCCTGCAGGTTGGTGATACAATAATTACCACAGGCTTAATGGCCATTCGGCCTTCGTCGAGAGTTAAAATTGCCAAGGTTGGTTCACTGTAGGAGGTAGCAATTCTAATCATGAAATTATGAACATTTCAGAACTAAGTTTAAGAAGACCCGTGTTGGCGTTTGTGATGAACATCGTCCTCATACTTTTTGGTATCATTGGTTACGGATTTCTTGGCGTGCGTGATTATCCGGTAATAGATCCTCCTAATGTGAGCGTGAGAACTTCATACGCGGGCGCCAATGCAGATATTATAGAATCGCAGGTGACAGAGCCATTAGAGAAAGTCATCAATGGCATAGCCGGTATCAAAAATATAACCTCCAGTTCCAGCGTCGGATCCAGCAACATCAATGTGGAATTCGAACTTGGCGTAGATCTTGAAGCGGCTGCAAACGATGTTCGCGATAAAGTTTCCCAGGCATTGCGATCTCTTCCCCAGGATCTGACCAGTCAACCTGTTGTTTCAAAATCGGATGGCTTTGGTGAATCCATTATGGGGGTAACGGTTCAGAGTAGTTCGCGAAATAATCTTGAGCTCACTGAATATGTAAACAATACGTTAGTGGAGCGGCTTCAAACGATACAAGGCGTAAGCAGCATACAAATTTGGGGAGAACGTAAATACGCTATGCGAATCTGGCTTGACCCCGCAAAACTCAGCGCTTACGGGCTTACTCCACTGGACGTCCAAACGGCACTCAACAAGGAAAATGTTGAATTACCGTCTGGAAAAATTTCGGGAAACAGCACGGAACTCACGGTAAGAACATTCGGGAGACTATACAGTGAAGAGGATTTTGAAAACGTGATCATTCAATCAGGCTTTGAGGGTGATATTAAACTGAAAGATGTGGGCGAAGCAATTCTGGGCCCTGAAAATGAAGAGACTATCATGCGTGAGAGCGGTGTCACGATGGTTGGGATGGGAGTAGTTCCTTTGCCAGGTTCAAACTACGTAGAAATATCAAACGAGTTCCACAAGCGGATGGAACAGATAAAAAAGGATGTGCCGAAGGATATTAAAATTGATGTTTCCTTTGACCAGACTGTTTTTATCAAGCGCTCCATTGCAGAAGTAGGCGAAACTTTAATTATTTCTTTCCTGCTCGTTGTTTTAATTATTTACTTGTTCTTCCGTGATTTTCTTATTGCGATCAGACCCCTTATCGATATACCGGTGTCATTGATCGCGACTTTCTTTATCATGTACTTACTCGGGTTCTCCATCAATGTGCTGACCATGCTTGGTGTCGTGCTTGCCACCGGACTTGTTGTGGACGACGGGATTGTCGTCACTGAAAATATATACAAGAAACTAGAGAGTGGCATGAATAAGTATCGTGCAGCTATGGAGGGATCAAAAGAAATTTTCTTCGCCGTTATTTCAACTTCCATTACCCTGGCTATTGTATTTCTTCCCATCCTTTTCCTTGAGGGATTTGTGGGAAGATTATTTAAGGAATTTGGTATTGTGGTAGCGGGAGCTGTTCTGGTTTCTTGTTTTGTATCACTGACCTTAACGCCTGTACTGAGTGTAAAACTTACGCGCTCAAGGCACAAACATTCCAGGTTTTATAATTATACCGAACCATTCTTTGCCGGGATGGAGAATGGATACCGCCGATGGCTTGGCTCTTTCATGAAATTCAGATGGGTTTCTTTTGTCATTATTGCACTTTGCCTGGGCTCAGCGTATTTGATCGGAACGAATATTCAATCAGAACTAGCCCCGATGGAAGATCGAAGCCAGTTTCGGCTGATGCTTAGTGCAACAGAGGGCACTTCTTATGAATATATGGATGAGTATGTTCAGAGTATGACACAATTAATAATGGATTCCGTACCGGAGGCCAATAATATTATGTCATTTACAGCGCCTGGTTTTTCGGGTGCGGGATCTTCCAACAATGGGTTCATTCGAGTTAGAATTGTGGACCCAAACGAGAGGAACAGATCACAGCAGGAAATTGTAGATATGATTGGTAAAAATCTTGGAAGGTTTCAGCAGGGCCGTGCATTCCCCATACAAGAACAGACCATTTCTGTTAGCCGGAGAGGGGGACTTCCAGTACAATTTGTAATTCAAAACAACGATCTTAACAAGCTGCAACAAGCAATACCCAAAATGCTGGACGCGGCAAACAGCCACCCCGTTTTGCAGGGGGTTGATGTGGATATGAAATTTAACAAACCCGAACTAAAGGTTGAAATCAATCGGTTAAAGGCAGCGCAATTGGGGATCAGTGTTCAAAGTATCGCGCAAACTTTACAGGTTGCTTATAGCAATCTTCGGTTTGGTTACTTTACGAAAGACGGTAAACAATATCAGGTGATGGGGCAAGTTACGAAAATCAATCGGGATGATCCCGATGATCTTAAAAACCTGTTTGTTCGTTCGAATGCTGGACAGTTAATTTCTTTAGACAATGTGGTGACTACCTACGAATCCACAACGCCACCTTCGTTAAACCACTTTAACCGCTATAAATCCGCAACCCTGTCATCTGGATTAGCTCCTGGTAAAACGATTGGCGATGGCGTGTTGGCCATGCAGGAGATTTCAGAGAGAATCCTCGATGATAGTTTTACGACTTCATTGGCGGGCGTTTCCAGGGATTATCAGGAAAGTGCGAGCAATACAACCTTTGCCTTCATATTGGCCATCATTTTAATCTACCTGGTTTTGGCAGCTCAGTTTGAAAGCTTCGTTGACCCATTAACCATCCTGTTTACAGTGCCGCTGGCTATTTGCGGCGCGTTCATTTCACTTTATATTTTTGGTCAAACGCTGAATATTTTTTCACAAATTGGAATGATCATGCTGATTGGTCTGGTAACAAAAAACGGGATTTTAATCGTCGAATTCGCCAATCAGAAAAGAGCCGAAGGACTGTCCAGGTTGGATGCGGTGCTGGAAGCTTCACGTCTTCGTCTGCGCCCGATTCTGATGACTAGTCTGGCCATGGCACTGGGGTCACTTCCACTAGCCTTATCGTTGGGAGATGCGGCCACAAGCCGTCAGCCCTTGGGGATAGTGATCGTTGGTGGAATTTTATTTTCCCTTGTACTGACTCTATTCATCATACCAGCTATGTACACTTACCTTTCCCGGAAAAGAAAACACATAGAATTTGGTAACGAAGCCCAAGCAACTCAACCACAAAAGGATCTGGTGTATGAAGTATAAGATGGTGGTTTTTTTCCTGGTGGGTCTGGCAGGTTTTCGATTTTCTTTTGCACAGGAACAGGTTTCGGTTGAACAAGTGATCGCACTTGCGTTAGAAAAAAATTACAATGTACAGATAGCGAGGAAAAACTCCGAGTCCTCGGTTACCACAAAGAATTTTGTCTATGGCGCTTTCTTGCCGGAACTTTCCGCCACCGGCTCCACGGTTTGGAATGACAACGATCAGACGCTTAGGTTCCAGGATGAATCGAGAAACAATAGCGGGGAAGCGCGTTCGAATAATCTTACCGGTTCTGTGCAGCTTGTCTGGACATTATTTGATGGCACCCGAATGTTTGCCACCCGTGAACGAATAGACCAATTGGCCGAGCAGGGGGAATTGCAGTTGAAAGATCAGATGATCAACACCATTGCTTCCACCATTACTAACTATTATGATATTGTGCGGCAGAAGCAACAACTCAAGGCCATTCAGGAGCAAATGTCTGTAAGCGAGGAACGTGTTAAACTCGCGGAGAAAAAACTGCAGGTTGGGACAGGCATAAAACCTGAACTGCTTCAGGCAAAGGTAGATTTTAATGCACAACGCGCGCAGGTATTGCAGCAGGAAACCATAATAGCCCAATTGAAAGAACAGTTGAATAACCTTGTTGGATTGCAACTGCCCGCCGTGTATGACGTCGCAGACACCATCATCATTGACCTCCAGCTAAAACAGGACGAAACGTTTCAGAATGTTGACAATACAAATTACGCTCTTTTGGCGGCAAGGCGAAACCTTGATATTTCAAACCTTTCGCTGAGAGAACGAAGGGCCGAGTATTTACCTTTCGTTAATTTTAACGCGGCCTATAATTTTTCGAGAAATGACAATACGAAGCTAATCAACCCTTTCGGTTCCGTTTTCAGCCAGACAGAAGGATTTAACTATGGTTTCTCTGTCAACGTCCCCCTCCTGACGGGGTTAAACACAAGAAGACTGACGCAGCTTGCGAAAATTGAAGTAGACCGTCAGCAACTGCTGTATGATCAGCAGAGAAATACCATCAATGTTGATTTGAGAAACGCCTTCATCAATTATGATAATGCAAAAAAAGTACTGCTCATTGAAGAAGAGACTATTGGCCTTGCGAAGGAGAATGTTTTTATTGCTCTTGAATCATTTAAGCGCGGAGTGAATACCTTTATCGAGCTGAGAACTGCCCAGCAAAGTCTGGCTGAAGCATATAACCGTTTGATCTCGGCGAGATATAACGCGAAATTGGCAGAAACCGAATTACTGCGATTGAATGGCAGTTTACTTGAGTAAACTTATTTATCTTTGCTAATTATTCTGGTGATCATGTAATTTGCAAACATGTTGAACCAGATCACGTCCGCTTGTGAATTCCTCAAAACCAAAGGAGTATCAGATCCTGCCATTGGTGTCATTCTGGGAACCGGTTTGGGTCACCTATTCGGAAAAGAAATCCAAAATCCTGTCACTATTCCTTATGCGGAAATACCTCATTTTCCTGTATCAACAGTTCTCTCTCATACCGGTAATTTAATCTATGGGGAAGTAAAGGGTAAAAAAGTGCTGGCCATGCAGGGTAGATTCCATTACTATGAAGGGTACAGTATGCAACAAATCACTTTCCCGGTTCGTGTGATGAAGATGCTAGGCGTTCAATTCCTGCTGATCTCAAATGCAGCCGGAAATTTGAATTTGAACTGGCAAAAAGGCGACCTCATGCTTCTTGATGACCACATTAATCTGCAACCGGAAAATCCTTTGCGTGGAATAAATCATGCTGTTTTTGGCAATCCTTTTCCGGACTTGAGCCAACCTTATTCCTACTTTTTAAATGGAAAATTACTGAATATCGCGAAACAAAATAAAATAACGCTTCATAGTGGCGTTTATGCATCGGTAACCGGACCTAATCTGGAAACCCGTGCGGAGTATCGTTACCTGCGTGGCATTGGGGCAGATGCAGTGGGTATGTCAACTGTACCGGAAGTAATCGTGGCTAACCATGCCGGATTACCCTGTTGCGCTATTTCAGTGTTAACGGATAATTGTGATCCGGACAATTTGAAACCAGTAAGTATAGAGGGGATTATTTCGGTCGCGGGCAAAGCTGAGGTGCCTTTGACTAAAATTTTCACCTTGCTGATTTCAGATTTGTGAGTCTAATTCATTCCTGTTATCCGAAAAATAGCATAAACAAAAAATTCATTTGCGAATAGGATGAAAAATGAATAGCTCCCATGAGTAACAGCTTATAGCTAAAGCCTGCTATCCCCTGATTTTAAATGTTGGTCCTTATATATTTAGGGAAGAATAGGTTTTGCCTTTATTTTGGTTGGACGCATTGAATCAATTGTTCTCAAATTCGATTTATACCTGCTGTCGGGTGAAAACGCTTTAATTCAATGATATCATTTGGGAATGGTTCTGCGTTCCAGGCTAAATGTATGGCAAGGGCAGCGCCAATGGCTGTGGCCTGCGGAATGGAGGAGCCATAAACTTCCATTTGCGGGAAAAAGGTAGCCAGCAAATTCATGTAAATGGAATTATTGCTAAAACCTCCGTCAACATAAATCTTCTTTACCGGGGTGCCCCTTAAAACCAATTGGGTGGACGTGTGTTGCTGGATGACCAGGTCATACATGAGTTGATGATAAGCTTCCTGATCATCAGAAAAGTCAGAAAGATCACGGGTTGCAAAAGGTAATTCCTTAAGGATAGATTTTGGATCGCCAGGTTGGTCCTTTTTAGAGCGATCAAAAATTTTCGCCAATAGCTCGCTGTTGTACGCGACGTTGTGATAGTGATCGCTGTTTTGATTGAAATGGTCCGCGATCCTTTCCACCTGCGTATCGTGATGGTGGCCGGCAAAAAGTCTCGAGGCCTTTACAGGGGTTCCCATGTATTGGAGATAGGAAAGACAATCACACTCCAATTCTTCTTTTGTCAGTGGGTTACTGTTGAAAGGATTGAGACTGATGGCCCAGGTACCGGTCGAGATGAGGATAAACGGATCTTTAAAATTGATGAGATAGGGGATCAGGGCAGAAGAACTGTCGTGAACGCCGATTCCGACCAAATACTTGCTTCCAGCCGATGCTGGCTGAACCACCATATCCGAGGGCGCTATCGGTGGCAATTTTTCCAGGATATTTTCTTTTTTAACCCAGTAGTGATAATCATTATTTTGAAAATGCCAGAGGTTTGTATGGCACCCGATACTGGTTATTTCCGAAAAAGGTTTCCCTGAAATCAGAAAACTTAAGTATTGCGGTAAGTGCAAGGCAAATTTGATTTGGTTAAAAAGGGCAGGTTTATCATACTTGGTTCGGAAGAGTTGCATGCCGGAATTTAGACTCCCCAAAACTGGAGAGGCGGTTTGAAAACAAAACTGAATCTCTCCTCCATAGGTGCCATAAAATTTTTTCAATAACTCCGGTGGATAAGGCTTTAGGTAATTGTACAGGTGACCGATATTTTTACCTGCCTCGTCTATATAAACAAAGCTTGCTCCATAGGCAGAAAAATTGATTGCTCGTATGGCAAACTCATTTGTGTTTTCCAAAGCATGCATAGCTTGCTGGATAAATGACTTGAGACTGTTAATGTCTTCGCAGGGATCTTTATCTTCGTCTACCGTTTCAGCAAGCTGTTCTGATTTCTCATACACGATTTGATAGGACTCATTAAAGAGGAAAATTTTTTTATTTGTCTTTCCAATATCAAAGATGGCGATTACGGGGACTGGCATGTAAAGTAGTTTTGAATGACATTGAATTGAAGCAAATTAGTTTTAAAAACCAATCTGAGATTTTACGTTCAAATATAATGATCTTCTTTGGACGTGGAAACCGCTCAACCTTCCGGAGTCGACCACGGTTCATGTCTGTTAAATTCTGGGCGGGATATATTGTGAAAGCCTTTTTTTAAAGGCCGGTAGCGACACTTTTTGTACCTCTTTCAACGAGAAGTTTTTCCCTTACTTTTAAATCCCGGAAAAGTTTTAATGGCTGTAAGGCACCACCTGCACGCAATCTTGACTCGGCAACCAGTGGCCGAACATCGGTGCGATAGGCTTCCTGAATGAGTTCCTGGGCACGTACCACATCGTTTTCCTGTTGTGCCTGCTGGAGGCCTTTTCTGTCAATGATCAGTGCTTGCGCATAAGCGATCATGATGGCTTCCACGGATTGCAAAAGATCTTCCAATGGATCTTTTACGTTGTGAGATGCATCGATCATCCAACCGAGGTCTTTAACGTGATCCATTCCGCGTGAATCCATCCCTTCCACCAGTTCATTAAAAATTAAGAACAGTTGATAGGGCCGGATGCATCCGACGGTGAGGTCGTCGTCTCCATATTTGGAATCATTGAAGTGAAATCCACCAAGTTTTCCTTCCATCAGTAGCAGGGAAACGATCTGTTCAATGTTGGCATTGGGGAGATGGTGGCCCAAATCCACAAGGGTATAAGCTTTGGATCCGAGTTTGGAGGCATACAAAAGAGATTGACCCCAGTCACCCACGGTCATAGAATAGAAATTTGGTTCAAACGCCTTGTACTCCACAAACATTTTCCATTTCTCAGGCAATGCGCTGTAAATTTTCTGCAAACTATCCAATGTATTCTGAAAAGCTTTCCTGAAATTAAGTTGCCCCGGAAAACTGGATCCGTCCGATAGCCATATGGTTATTGATTCCGATCCCAATTCATTGCCATAGTGAATTACTTCCAGATTGTGCTCAATGGCCTGATCGCGCACATCTTTTCTCACATGATGAAGGGATCCGAATTTATAAGAAAGCTTTTGGTCCTTCTGATCCTGAAAAGTATTTGAATTGACCGCATCAAAGCGGATGTTGTGCTGCGAAGCTAGAATTTTTATTGCTTTCGTATTTTTCGGGATATCCCAGGGGATGTGAAGCGATATTGCCCCGCTTGATTTGTTGAGGGCATGTAACAGGCCGATGTCTTCTATTTTTTCTTCCAGACTTCTCGGCTCGCCCCCTCCTGGAAATCGTCCAAATCGCGTTCCTCCCGTCCCAAGAGCCCAGCTGGGTATGGCTACCTGAAAATCAATTAATTTGATCAGTACATCCTTACTGTTAGGGACAACTTTTGTTAGAAATTCAAATTTAGATTTTTGTTCTGCCAGCAGGGGTTCGTTGTGATTCGCTAAATCATTTTTTCCAAGTAGCATAGCCAGGATATTAGGGTAAATAAAAGACTTCTTCCAAAGGTATACTGACAGGAGAATTATCCGGGTTTGTCTCCATGATATCCCGCATGTAACCCCACCATTTCTTCATTACCGGATGTTGTGGGAGATTTTCTAAACGCGCGGGATCCTCCGATTTCAGCACACCAAACAACGTGTTGGTAGTTTCATCCAGGAATATCGAATAATCCTGGATTCCGCTGGCTTTCAGTAACTGTTGAAGTTCCGGCCAAAGCGAATCATGTCGCCTTTTGTACTCATCCTGAAAGCCTGGATTCAATTTCATCTTAAAAGCCCTTCGTTCCATTC
>JAYSOP010000662.1:0-5105 GCA_043722905.1 Chryseolinea sp. | reverse complement strand
ATGCCTCGTTTATCGCCCAGTGCTTTTGAAAAAGCTTCGCCAAGGGCCAGTGCCGTATCTTCGATGGTGTGGTGTTCATCAATATGGAGGTCGCCTTTCACGCTGAGAGCCAGATCAATATTTCCATGTTTGGATAGCTGATCAAGCATGTGATCAAAGAACCCTAAGCCGGTTTTAATTTGAGATTTTCCCTGACCATCCAGGTTGAGCTCAACCTGTATATCCGTTTCTTTTGTTTTGCGCTGAACAGTGGCAGATCGCGCCGGTGAGGATATGAATTCGTAAATATCTTCCCAGCTTGTAGTGATCAGGGAACAAAAACTTTCCAAATCACCCTCTTTAACTTTTGGCTCAAGCGTGCCATCATTGATAAGGATGCCATGGGCGCCCAGGTTTTTGGCAAGCTGAATATCTGTGACCCGATCTCCAATGACAAAGGAGTTTTTTATGTCGTATCCGCCGTTTAGAAACCCCGTCAACATTCCGATGCCCGGTTTGCGGGTTGGCAGGTTATCGTTTGGAAACGACCGATCGATACAGATTTGCGAAAATTTAATTCCTTCGTTTTCCAAAGCCTTCATCATTTTTTTGTGAGCAGGCCAGAACGTATTTTCCGGAAATCGTTCAGTACCCAACCCATCCTGGTTCGTAACCATGACGAGCTCATAAATCCCATCGCGTGCGATTCGGGCAAGCCAGCTAAAAACGCCTGGATAATATTCGAGTTTCTCCAGACTATCGATTTGCTCGTCGGGTGGCTCGATAATCAGGGTGCCATCACGATCGATAAATAATGCTTTCTTCATAAAAGTCTTAGCGCTTCAATTAACTTTTTATTTTCTTCCGGTGTTCCCACTGTAATGCGAATGCTATTGTAACATAAATTTACTTTGGACCGGTCGCGGACAATTATCCCCTGGTCCATCAGATATTGATAGGTAGCGGTCGCATCCTTTACCCTTACCAAAATAAAATTGGCATCTGTTGGAAATATCTTTTCCACTATGGGAAGTCCCCGTAAGACTTTAATAAGTGCCTCGCGTTCTTTCAGGATTTCATCGACCCAAATATCCTTGCGGTAGGCATTCTCCAGGGCATCCAGTGCCAGTTCTTGTGTCCGGCCATTCACGTTGTATGGATATTTTATTTTGTTCAGTATTGAAATGATATCTTCTGATGCAAAACACATTCCTAACCTTAAGCCGGCCAGACCCCACGCTTTTGAAAAAGTTTGAAGCACCACCAGGTTAGAGTATTTCTTCAATTGTTGAATAAAACTTTTACTCCTGGCAAAATCAATGTAAGCCTCGTCGATGACCACCAGACCATAGAATCTTTTCAGAACTTCTATTATTGTTTCACGTTTTAGAAGGTTCCCTGTGGGATTATTGGGACTACATAAAAAGATAACCTTCGTTGTAGAATCAAATGTATTGGGAAATGCTTCCAGGTCCAGATCGAATTCCGGCGTCAGCAGGGCTTGTTGAACATTCACTGCATTCACTTCAGCACAAACTTTGTACATACCATAGGTCGGTTCTGTGATCAATATTGAATCCTGATGCGGTTCGCAGAACGCCCGTATGATCAGGTCGATAGGCTCATCACTCCCATTTCCCAAAAAAATCTGCCCAGGCTTAATACCTTTTATTTCTGCCAACTTTTCTTTTACTTTCCATTGCAATGGGTCCGGATACCTGTTGTAAGGAGAAGGGTAGGGGTTTTCATTGGCGTCGAGAAAAATTTCCGCGCTCCCTTTAAAATCATCACGTGCGGATGAATAAGGTTTCATGGAAATGATATTTTTCCTTACCAGCGTATGGATATCGATGAACGTATTTTTTCGTGCGCACATGACCGTGTAATTAAGTTAAACTCTCAAGCCTGATACTGACCGCCCGCTTATGTCCTGTTAGCGCTTCCGCCTCTGCCATTTTCTCAACGAAAGGTCCTAGCGATTTAATACCCACTTCAGATAGTTGCTGAAAAGTGATGTATTTCAAAAAACTTTCCAACGATACCCCCGCGTAGGCTTTTGCATATCCGTTTGTGGGGAGCGTGTGGTTCGTTCCCGAGGCATAGTCTCCAATTGCTTCCGGTGAAAAATTTCCGATAAACACTGACCCCGCGTTCGTGATTTTTTCGGCGATAGCCTCAGCGTTCTTGGTGTTGATGATAAAATGTTCAGGGGCGTATTCGTTGATAAACTCAAGGGCAGTTTCAGTGCCCGGAAAAATGATGACTCTGCTGTTGGCCAGTGATCGTTCGGCAATGGATTTTCGCGGGAGTTCCTTAAGTTGCCGGTCGATTTCTTTTTCAATGATATTCAATCTCGATTCATCCATCAACACCAGCATTACCTGACTATCTTCTCCATGCTCAGCCTGTGATAACAAATCAGCAGCTACAAAAGCAGGATTGCAGGAGTCATCTGCCAGGATCAAAACCTCTGACGGCCCCGCAGGCATATCGATAGCCACGCCCTCTTCCGTGATAAGCTGTTTTGCCTTCGTGACATATTGATTCCCCGGGCCAAATATTTTGTACACATTGGGGATGGTTTCCGTTCCATAAGTAAGTGCTCCGATTGCCTGTGCTCCTCCGACTTTGAAGATTTTCGTAATGCCTACCAATGAAGCCGTAAAAAGAATGGCATCATTGATTTTCCCATTTTTATCCGGTGGTGTACAGAGAATAATTTCCTTGCATCCGGCGAGTTTTGCAGGGATACCGAGCATCAATACAGTGGAGAACAAAGGAGCCGAGCCTCCTGGAATATAGATTCCCACCTTTGATATTGCCACCGCCTTCCGCCAGCATTTTACCCCGGGCATGGTCTCTATTACTTCGACATCACGACGTTGAGCACTGTGGAATGTTGTAATGTTATCCGCCGCTTTCCTGATAGCTTCTTTTAAATCTTTTGGTAATTTGTTTTCTGCTTCTTCCATCTCCTCCCTGGTCACCCGTAGATCGCCTACCTCAACTTTATCAAATTGTAACGTAAGTTCGCGAATGGCCTGATCACCGGATTTTTTCACCCGGTTTAGAATATTTCGCACGGAACTTTCTAAAAACCCCAATTCCAGCTGCGGGCGTTGGGTAAGTTGCTTCCAGGTTTCTTTTGCAGGATTATTGTAAACGTTCATGGTATTCAAGAGAACATTACTATTTTAAATAATCATTTTTTCTATGGGCACTACGAGAATTCCCTCCGCACCAAATGAGCGCAGCTGATCGATCAGTTCCCAAAAGTCATTTTCATCAACCACAGAATGAAGGGAACTCCATCCCTCACGGGCTAAGGGAATGATTGTAGGACTTTTCATTCCTGGAATTACAGAGGTGATCTTATCAATGGCTTCATTAGGACAATTCAACAGAATGTATTTGCTGTTCTTTGCTTTTTGGACGGCACCAATTCTGAACAGTAACTTATCGAGTATTAATTGCTTTTCCGGTATGAGGTCAATGCTCGAAATGACAACGGCTTCCGATCGCATGACAATGTCAACTTCTTTAAGCCCATTGCTGAGCAAAGTGCTTCCGGTGCTCACGATATCGCAAATAGCATCCGCTAACCCTATCCCTGGCGCTATTTCCACCGAGCCACTGATTTCATGAATGCCGGCCTGAACCTGATGCCGGGCAAGAAATGCCTTCACGATATTAGGATACGATGTTGCAATATTTTTCCCTTGTAACGATTTAATACCAGTGTAATTTTCTGAACGAGGCACGGCAATGGATAGACGGCATTTGGCAAAATCAAGGCGCTTGACAAGCCGATTTGATTTTTGTTTCTCCGTAAAAATATTCTCTCCGACGATGCCGACATCGGCTACTTTGTCTTCCACATATTGAGGAATGTCATCATCCCTGAGAAAAAGGACCTCCACCGGAAAATTACTAGCCTGGGTTTTGAGTTGATCTTTGCCATTGCTGAATGACAATCCACTTTCTCTAAGCAGTTCCAGCGAACCTTCCTGAAGACGTCCTGATTTTTGAATGGCGATTCGAAGTAGTGTTTCCATGAATGTAAAATCTATTAAAACAAAGAGGCTTGACACATCGTGACAAGCCTCCTGAAATTTTAAACTATTCTAAAACTCAAGACATAACCGTGCCACGCATCGTGTGATTAGCATGATGGTGGTGATGAAAAGTTATGTTGAGTACTATGTGCATTGTATTCTGGGTGCTAATAACTCAAAATCGGGTGAATTATCAAAATTTTGGTCTTCCAAAATATAAGAATACGATTGAAATGATGCCCAATACGGCCCCTATCACCCCTAAACCGACTAATAGGGCGTACCTCTCAGAAAAATTATCGATCAGAATATCCTCCGGTTCTTTCCGGTTAACATACAAAGAAACGGTTTGACCAATGGCATACGCAGAGGGGGAGGAGTAGGTGTTTGAAAGGTAAGTTCGCTTCATTCCTTTCCATTCGAACTGAATAACAGGAGCACTCCCACCTTCCTCGATATGGCGCATTTCCGCTACTTGCCCCGTAACAAGATCACTATTTCCGATAGATTGTGTTTGGGAGTAAAAGATGACGCCAGCACTGCCCACAAATAAAAGGGCGACAAATCCGAAGAAAATACCCAATCCTTTGGAGACTCCCCGAAGACAACCAGCTGCATTATCGGCCACATAGTTTGGGTTGGTTTCCGTGGCTACCTCCCCGACCATCATCAAGGCTTCCTTTAATGGAATATTCAGCGTCTTTTTGACATATTTTACAGCCTCAATTCTCCCTTTAGTTTGAAGAAGGAGGATGACCTCACCCTTTAGTTCTCCATCCAGGGCGGTACTTGATTCAATCATTGGATTGGCTGAAACTATTGAGCCTGTGGACATTTCCGCTTCCAGGGTTTCCACAAGTAATTTTGAATCCTGCAGAGAGATAGTGTAGGTATCGCTCAGGTATTGAATGGCACTGGTTTTTTCGCCGGCCAGAAGTAATCTTGCCACTTCTTGTTTAGCTTCGCTGGTCATAAAAGCTCAAAGCTTAAAGCATAAAGCCAGGGTATTAGGTTATAATTAAAGATAAGAAATGTTCAAAGGCGTCGTTGCATTTACATGCATAATTCTTT
>JAYSOP010000661.1:0-2988 GCA_043722905.1 Chryseolinea sp. | reverse complement strand
GAGGGAAAAAGGATCAGGCTATTCATCAACGGACATGAAACCGTGGATTATACTGAGCCGGATGAAACCATCCCGCAATCAGGATTTATCGGCCTTCAGATCCATGGTGGCGGAAAAGCGCAGGTGAAGTATAAAAACATAACGTTAA
Source organism: Chryseolinea sp. (assembly GCA_043722905.1). Taxonomy (GTDB): domain Bacteria; phylum Bacteroidota; class Bacteroidia; order Cytophagales; family Cyclobacteriaceae; genus Chryseosolibacter. The sequence goes on along the minus strand of JAYSOP010000661.1, from coordinate 2,840 downwards.
CAGAATTGTCAGGAAAGAAATAAAAAACACTTTATTAAAACGCCTGCTGGATTGAGACACAGCAGGCGTTTTTTTTTGTGGATTGTTAATTGATTGAAACCGGTACCTCTACATTTTCCCAGCGCAGTGTGACGCCACTACTGGTTACATCATAAACAAGACGTTCATTTAATGAAGCGGATTTTTTTGCTTTCACTTTAACCGTTAATGCGTCCTGCGCAGCATCTCGGGAAGTATCCCCTCCCCTTTTTACACCCCATTGTCCGGTTTGCTTATTAAAAATTATGGACCATTCTTTTTCGCCCGGAATAGCATACAAGCTATACTTGCCTGCAGACAAAGCCTTTCCTTCTACTTTAATATCTTTATCTGTTTCAAAGATCGTCGCTTCATTGGCTCCGGCTCTCCAGACTTTGTCGTAAGGAACCAGGCTGCCAAAAACCTTTCTTCCTTTAACACCCGGGCTGCTGTAGTTAATGGTAATGTTGGCATCTTTTACTTTACCGGTAGCGGTTTCTGCAGGACTCGCCTTTTCAGCTTGTGCCCACATGACGGAAGACATGAGTAATCCAGCCAAAGTCATCACCAGTCCTTTTGTGACCATTCTTTTTTTCATGTTGTTAATTTTAAGGTTAATCAGTTTTGTTTCTATGAATAAATAATCTTCTCTGTTCCTAATCAAGTGTTCGCATCACAGCAACAAAGAAAAGCAGAAAAGCATTTCAAGATAGGCGAATGAAGTGAAATTCTAATGCCGCGGCAGAAATGTTTAAATAAACATAATCAAGCGCAAAAATCTAAGCTGAATGTTAACGATTTGTTAATGCCTGGCAGCATTCATATTACTGCTTTTTCCATTAGATAGCTGATTGAACCGGGTGTACGAAGCTCAGGACATTATTTTCAACAGGAGAGTAAGGGTTGCACCTATTTTGGACCATTGAGAAACATGCCCTCCTTTCGTTTTTGCCAATGCACCCTTCAGTGTCACCCGATTTAAGGTATGCAAGGTTAGAAGAAAAAAGACTTTGTATCAACGGATACCATTCGCCGACTCTATTTCCTTAGCGAACGGAGCAAAATTGTTATACGGGATAGCAGATCAACTCCATAGTCTGTCCCATGCCCGAATTGTATTCCACTCAGGTGTGGGAGCAAATAGTTTTTCTCCTTCGACAAGAAACTCTTTTACGACCTCTTCATTTAACTCCACTCCTATCCCAGGTTTTTCTGGCACTTTCACATACCCTTTCTGAACAATAGGCTTCTCAATACCGGTAACCAGGTCATCGAACCTGGGATGGTCAACGGCATGATGTTCCAGCCACATGAAGTTTTCTGTGGCAGCAGCGCTGTGTACTGCACCCATGAAAGAAACGGGGCCTGCGGCATGGTGAAGCATGAAACCCACGCCATTCGCAGAGGCATAATCTCCGATTCTTTTCGTTTCAAGAATACCTCCGGCGGTATTAGGGTCCGGGTGTACCATGTCAACGGCTCGTTTATCAATCAGTTCTTTAAAACCATTTTCTAAAGTATAAATATCTTCTCCTGTTAGGGTAGGCGTTGTAGTAGATTCAGTAATCTCACGCCATTGCTCAGTATATTGCCAAGGAATGATGTCTTCAATATACGCCAGGTTATAACGCTCCGTCGCGCGCGCAATCTTGATGGCCTCATTCACACCAAAATGTCCCCAGTGATCCGTACCCATAGGTATCTCATACCCGATCTTCGAACGCATAACATCAAGAAATTCCATCAGTTTCTCAATACCTTTATCGGTTATCTGGACATTGGTAAAGGGATGTTTTGTGAGATTATATTTGTTGTATTCATATTCATAGGGCTTCAACTTGCCCTCAGGTGCATTGATGAGCGTGCCCGGAATATCTTTGATCAGATTAATTCCAATATCCATTTTTAAGGCGGTGTAACCTTTATCAATCCGCTCCTGCATGCGATTTGCATATTCGACAGGGTTAGGTGAGGTCGTCGTATCGCAATATACCCGCACCCTGTCCCTGTATTTTCCACCTAGCATCTGATAGACCGGTACATTATAAGCTTTGCCTGCAAGATCCCACAAGGCCATTTCAACACCCGAAACACCACCACCCTGACGAGCATGATGTCCGAACTGCCTTATCTTTTTAAACAAGCGCTCAACGTTGCAGGGGTTTTCACCTAGCAGCCGGCTTTTCAGGAAAAGCGCGTATTCTTTTGCAGCCCCATCCCGTACGTCACCGTGACCAATAATCCCCTGGTTGGTATATATTCGCACAATGGGAGTACGAAATACTACACCACTAATTTCTGCAATCCGCACATCGGTGATCTTTAAATCCGCAGGTGCAGAATTCCGATTTACCTTTGAGGTGGAGTGGGCCAAAACGTCTTCAATGGGCGCGGCGGTCATCCCGGCTAGACTGAGCCCCCCAATGCTGACTTTCTTGAGAAAACCCCGACGGTCATCAGTAGCAAATTTATCTTTCATGATTTAGGATTTATAGTGAATCGAAAAATCTTTATGGCTTTTCAGAACTTGAATGTTCCTGGTACCGTATTCTAATTAACATGATAATCTTATTATTTACAAATAAGCGGGGTCAATAATCCCGGTCCCATGGACTTCATGCCTTACTCTTTCTACTTGCTGTTCAACTCTTCATATTGCTGTACATCCAGAATTTCAGGAACATTGGTTTCTTCTTTCCTGGAAGTGATCCGTTTTGATATTGTGTGGGCAGTCATCAATCCATCGTCGATGGGTTGGCATAACGCCAAAACATCTTCTTTGGAAAGATTGCGGTTAAGCCAATCTCTTTCGTACTCACGGG
>JAYSOP010000660.1:0-3388 GCA_043722905.1 Chryseolinea sp. | reverse complement strand
GTTAACGAGTATGCATGGTCAAATTTATTTGTGTACAACATGTTCTTGCGTCCACAAGAAAAAGAATTGACATTTTTTACACCCGAATGGCTAATTCTGAATGCTCCGGGTTTCAGGGCAGATCCAATGGAAGATGGAACCCGTCAGCACAACTTTTCCATAATTGATATTAAAAGGAAAATAATTTTAATAGGCGGAAGCGGATACACCGGCGAGATAAAAAAGAGTGTGTTCACCGCGTTGAATTTTATTCTCCCAAAGGATAAAGATGTACTTCCTATGCATTGTTCTGCGAACACAGGACCAGAAGGTGACACGGCAATATTCTTTGGTCTATCAGGAACCGGTAAAACGACTTTGTCGGCAGATCCAAAAAGGCAGCTCATTGGTGACGATGAGCATGGGTGGACTTCCGATAATATTATTTTCAATTTTGAAGGGGGATGTTATGCCAAGACAATCGATCTGTCACCGGAAAAAGAGCCCGATATTTTTCATGCCATAAAAAACGGCGCGCTACTGGAAAATGTAGGCTTTAAAAAAGGGACGGATGAAGTTAATTACACCGATAAAAGCAAAACCGAGAATACGCGTGTAAGCTATCCGTTGGACCATATAGAAAATATTGCTACGCCTTCACTTGGTCGGCATCCGAAAAACATTTTTTTTCTGACATGCGATGCGTTTGGTGTATTGCCCCCGCTATCAAAACTCACCCCCGCGCAGGCGGCGTTTCATTTCATCAGTGGATATACGGCAAAGGTGGCGGGCACAGAAACCGGAATAACAGAACCTACCCTTACCTTCTCCGCATGCTTCGGCGCTCCATTTATGCCACTGCATCCCACCAGGTACGCGGAAATGCTCAGCTACAAAATTCAGGAGGCCAACGTGAACGTCTGGCTGGTTAATACAGGCTGGACAGGGGGATCGTATGGAATTGGCAAACGAATAAGCTTACAGCATACACGCGCTTTGATTTCCGCCGCACTGGAAAATCAACTTCAGAATGTAACTTTTGAGACCCACGATTTATTTGGAATAGCGATGCCATTGAGTTGCCCTGGCGTACCCGCAAAAATCTTAAATCCCCGGAATACATGGGAAGATCCGGAAGCCTATGATCACAAAGCAAATGAGCTGGCGATACAATTTTTGAAAAATTTCGATAAATACGCATCAGCAACCTCTGACGAAATTCTCGCAGGCGGACCCCATTCACGCATGACGGCTTAAAAAATATATTAGACAGCGTCTGTATCCTCCGTTGGCAAAGCATAACCTGCCATTTCATCAATAAAAGAGTGATTGCGCAAAGCCGTTTAATTATTTGCCGGATTCTAATCCTGCCAAATTTCGGTGTGTTTGGGAGTTTCTGCCTCCGAAAAACTTTCCGAAGTCCTAAACTTTCGGAAAGTAGATTCCGTGGAGGAGTGGTAAAGCGACTGTTTTTTCAAACGTTTACGGTCGTTCGAAAAAAAATGGCCTGATTTTTTTAGGAAGGGTGGTTAGGAAATCAATTAAATGTTTAACAATAAATTTTAACTACCTATGAAGATGAAAAAAGTCTTAATACCCTGTCTTTTTATATTGGCGGCCGTGGTAAGTAAGGCGCAAACCAGTAATGCAATTACAGATGCGGATCTTGAAAAATATGCCATCACCATGGACTCTGTGGAATCTATGCAAGAAACTCTCAGGGAAATAGTAGCGGAAACTGTTCAGAAGAATACAGTAACCACAATAGCCCGATACAATCAGTTATTTAAAGTGACGGGTGATGAAGCTAAATTAAAAGAGGCTCAGGCGACCCCTGAAGAAATCAACTTCCTGAAACAAGTGGACGATCTGAGAACGGTTAACCTGGCTAGAATCAATTCAACCTATCAGGCGCTTGCGAAAGATTATGTTGGGATAAAAGCATTTAATGCGATCAGAAAATCCCTTGCCTCAGATAAAGATTTGAAGGCACGTTACGACACCGTTTCAAAAGATCTGGAATCAAAACAGAAGGGTGGGTAGCATTATTCAAAATATTGTTTTGCTGAAATGAGCGTATGCCAAATCATACGCTCATTTTTTTTGCCTTGGACTGAATTGGTTACTTTTGCGGTTTATATGAGCCGGGCTAAATCCGTAAAGCGGGTTTATGCGTACGTATCTTTAAACAATTATAAATGTTAATCAATCTATTTTCCTTTCAACCATTCTTTCATTATTTGACTTCCCTCATTCCCTCTGGCGGTCGGCTGAGTAAAGTTTTATTGGCTATTTGCTTTTGTTTAACTTCGATCATTTATGTTTCCGCTCAATCTGAATTGAGCGTACAGCCAGGACGGTATCTCGATAATTTGTACGATCAGAATTTACCGTTCGACACCAGCCGTATCGTTGCGAAAGAACTATCAAATGTTTTCATAGACCCTATGAATGGGTGGAAGGATTGGATTACGGTAAACAACTATTTCTTTGGGCAAAACAGGGGTTCACTGCCCATGATCGCTGATCTGGAGTCGCTACATCCCTATTTTAAAGATAAAATTGTTGAATTGATTCAGGTTTGCAAAGCATCCGGGATTAGCCTGGCAGTGGTAGAAACGTACCGTACACACGCCAAACAAGCTGAATATTTTGCCATGGGAAGAAAATACACGGGCATGGCAGGTGGAAACTCCAAACACCAGTATGGTTTAGCAGTTGACGTCGTACCTGTGGTAAATGCGATCCCTGTATGGAATAACACGAGGTTGTGGAAGAGGATCGGGATGCTGGGTGAACGACTGGGTTTACGATGGGGTGGCCGGTGGCGGGTACCTTACGACCCTGCTCATTTTGAATGGTCGGGAGGTACGTCAAGTCACCAGCTTGCAAAAGGGAGTATGGCGAAGATCCCGAATGCTAAGTCGCAATTGTACCCCTGCATCGAGGATGATATCAGAAAGTTAAAAGCATATTGGGACGCATGGGAGGTGGAACAAAGTGTTTTTGCCAACAATCCGATTTTTGATTCAGCCGATCAGGTGTCGATGGAGTAGCTCTAGCTCATCCTTAGAACGGGTTGTGGAACTAAGTTCCAATTGAGGATCAGGCCTTGCCTGGAGATTTGTTTAAAGGCAGGTTCACCACCCCTGTCCGCGCCAAGCGCTGGGACGGTCCCCTCCTTGAAGAAAGGAGGGGAAAAATTTAAGAATAGTTACTGACTTCTTAAGATCCGCATTTCCACTCTGCGGTTAGCGTTTCGCGCTTCAGCGGTAATTTCAGTGGTGAGGAGCTGGGTGCCCCCGAAAGCTTTTGTTTTCACCCGATTTTTAGAAATCCCTTTACTAACAACATATTTCTTAACGGCCAATACGCGCTTTTGTGAAAGTGTCATGTTTGCTTTAGCATC
>JAYSOP010000659.1:0-5342 GCA_043722905.1 Chryseolinea sp. | reverse complement strand
GGTTGATATCGTTAACTTTAAGGAAAAAATGAATGATGTCTACGTTCTAAATTATAGGTCCTGCATCATCAGGAATTTTGTTCTGCTCAAAGATTAAATGGTTGATAAAGATATGGAAGAACTTTCGCCGCTCATAAATGCCCGGGATGTTCACGCGTTACTGAGTCGTCCAGGAGTTATTCTTGTGGATGCGAGGGGAGGTCCGGATGCTTTTGAAAGATACCGCACAGGGCATCTTGAAGGGGCAGTCTTTGCTGACCTCGAAAAAGATCTCTCAAATAAAAGAGCAAATGCTGCTAATGGAGGTCGCCATCCTTTGCCCGACCCAAATGTATTTGGATCATTTTTGTCAAACATCGGGATCAGTGAAGAAACATATGTATTGGTGTACGACGATAAAGCCGGGGCCAATGCCGCCGCACGCTTCTGGTGGATGCTAAAGGCAGCTGGCCATCGTAAAATTCAGGTAATAAATGGCGGCTTAACAGCGATAGTGAAGGCTGGCCTACCCATCTCAGAAAAGGTGTCGGTAACAAGTCATGTGAAACGTCCGTATCCGATTAAGCACTGGGGAAATTCCATAGTAGAAATGGAGGAGGTAGCAAATGCACGGACTGATGAACGATATCTGGTGCTGGATGTCCGTGAAGATTACCGATACAAGGGCGAGCGCGAGCCGATCGACTTGGTTGCCGGCCATATTCCGGGTGCTCAAAACATGTCGTACCTAAACAACCTGGAGCAGGATGGTACATTCCGGTCGCGGGAAGCGCTAGTTGAACAGTATGATAAGCTGCTGGGTGGGCGTAGAAAGCAGGACGTAATTGTTCATTGTGGTTCCGGCGTTACAGCGTGCCACACATTGTTGGCAATGGAATATGCGGGGATAAAGAATGTTAGCCTGTACGTTGGGTCATGGAGTGAATGGTCCCGCAACAATAGACCTATTGCCACGGGTGACTCGCCTATGGGTGAATAGAAATGCAGGTGTAAGATTCTGGTTTACTTTTATATTTTAAATTCATGTTTTTTTTGAATTTTTAATCAAACCTTCTAAGATGACGTTTGGGGCAAAAATTTTTCCTTCACTGTTTTTTTTATTCCTGCACTGCGCCGGCGGATTTGCGCAAGGTCCATCTGACGTTGAAATATTTCAAAGTTTTTTTAAGGGGAAGCACCAGGAGTCGGTTGAAGTCGCTTTGTTGGCAGCTACAACCCGACTGCATCAGGCGGTTGAAGCGAATGATCCCCTGGCAAAAACAATGGCTTTGCAAAGTGTAGGTCTTCTCCATCTTACCCGTACCCATGATTATGAAAAGGCAATGGGTTTTTTGATCCTGTCATTGGCGAACGCGGATTCTCTGCATTTCAATCGGCAGCAAACACTTGCGTACGTGGGTATTGCCAGAGTATTTGAAGTTGTCGGTGATCAGTTCAACAGCGCCCGGTTTCTGGAACAGGCCCTGAAATTAAATGATGATGACAACGATATCCATATTCTGGTAATGATCCTGAATGACCTGGGAAAAGTAAATGCGTCTCTGGGAAGGTTAGAGGAAGCTTTTCAGAATTATAAGGATGTTTTGAAATTTAAAGGGGACATTGATCGGCGCGTCGAAGCCGAGGCCTTGTTTAACCTTGGTCATCTGTATACCATTCAAGGTAAATACAATGAAGCTTTGCGCAGCCATAAGGAGGCGTTATCCATTTCAAGGATAATTCATGACAAAGGATCAGAAGCGCGATCTCTGAATGATATAGGTGAAGTTTACCAATTGATGCAAAACGAGGAAAAAAGCCTGGCAAACCACATTGTTGCGCTGGAACTAAGACAAGCATTAAAAGAAAAACGCGGGATTGCCCAATCTTACAACAACATTGGTTTATTATATTATCAACAAAAAAATATTGAACAGGCCATCGACCAGGCGATGCTGGCCCTGGAAAATGCCCGTGAATCTCAGGACCAGGAACAAATTTTTGAAAGCTATGAGTTGCTGAGTCAATCTTACAAGGCTTTGGGAAATTTTGAAAAGGCGTTGGATTATAAAGAACTTTCCGTTGCTATCAAGGAATTCAGAGAAAACGAAAGGAGTGAGCGGCAACTGCTGGAAACTCAAAACCGCTATATGTTGAGCAAGAAAGAAAATCAAATTGAAAAGCTGGAAGCTTTACGCCTTGAGCGGGAAAAACAAATTGAAGCACAAACCAAAATTAAAAATTTTCTGATTGCCCTCATCTCCCTAAGCCTTGTTATTGCGGTGCTGATTCTTTTCCTGTATATCTTTAAACGCAGGTCAAATCTAATCCTTCAAGCGGCGAAAGACGAAGTGCAGCGCCAGAATCAAAAGCTTCAGGAACTGAATGCAACCAAAGACAAGTTTTTTTCAATTATCAGTCACGATCTGAAAGGGCCCTTAAATTCGCTGACTTCATTTTCGCGTTTGCTGATTGATCACACGGATAACATGTCAAAGGAAGACATCCAGATGCTTGCCAAAGACCTGGATAAATCTGTAAAGAATCTGTTTGCCTTATTGGAAAATCTTCTTGAATGGTCACGATCTCAGACGGGAAATATCGATTTTACCCCGGAAGTTTTTGACATCGCAGGAATACTTGACCAAAATAAAAGTTTGTTCGAACCCCAGGCTATGGCTAAAAACATCAACCTGACTATTGGCCACAATCCATCCTGTCTGGTGAAAGTACATAGGGACTCTATCAATACTGTTGTTCGCAACTTCGTTTCCAATGCCATTAAATTTACCAACACGGGTGGAAATATTACCCTTGACCTGCAGCTAAATAGTGACAGGATAATGATATCAGTGACTGATACAGGTTTAGGGATGAGTCAGGAAGTAGTGGATAAACTTTTCCGGCTGGATAAAAAATATTCCACAAGCGGAACAGCCAATGAGAAAGGTACTGGCCTGGGATTAATTATTTGTATAGACTTCGTTGAAAAAAACGGTGGCAGGTTGCACGTTAAAAGTGAACCGGGAAAAGGGTCAGTATTTTCTTTTACACTACCCCAAATGCTTTCAAATGCGGTGATCGGGCCAAATCCAAAATCTGCATCTTTTGTCGAAACGCCGCGTTTATGAGCGTTTAATTGGTTATTATTGCCGTTGAATCGATCGTATGTCCGATACCTTTATCCTGTGGGCCGGTTTTAACGTATTTGTATTGGGAATGCTTGCCCTTGATTTAGGGGTATTCCATAAAAAATCAAAAGAAATAACCGTACGGGATGCGCTGTCATGGACAGGGGTCTGGATAACCCTGTCAATGTGCTTCAACTTCTTTATTTACCAATATTTCGGTAAATCTCAAGCCATTGAATTCTTCACTGGATATATTATTGAGAAATCGTTGAGTGTTGACAACATCTTTGTCATCATTATGATTTTTTCCTATTTCCAGGTTCCGAAGGCTTATCAGCATAAGGTATTATTTTGGGGAATATTGGGCGCGCTCGTCATGCGAGTAATTTTTATTTTTGCCGGCATAGAACTCATTCATCGCTTCCACGGGCTAATTTACATCTTTGGTGGTTTTCTGATCATTACAGGATTTCGGATGGTTTTCTCTGGAGACATCAGAATTGACCCGGATAAAAACCCCTTGGTAAAATTGGTAAGAAGGGTGTTTCCGGTTACCGAATCATTTGAAGGCGACAAGTTTTTCGTGAGGCGTAACCTGAGACTTTGGGCGACGCCGCTATTTGTGGTGGTGGTCTTAATTGAAGCCACCGATCTTATTTTTGCTGTCGATTCTATTCCCGCTATCCTCGCCATTACTGACGATCCATTCATTGTATATACGTCTAATGTATTTGCTATTCTGGGCCTTCGCTCCCTGTATTTTGCGCTGTCAGGAATTGAAAAATATTTTCACTATCTCAAATATGGCCTCGCTTTGATTTTGGTTTTTGTGGGCGCTAAAATGTGCCTGGCCGATTATTATAAATTTCCCATTGATGTTTCACTGATCGTTATTGTATCCCTTTTGTTTCTTTCCATATTTGCTTCGATGATCTTTCCAAAAAAGGGGGAGTCAAAAAGTATGAGCAAGGAAACCGTGTAAATTCTTAAGACTAACTTAAATTCGTATTCGAATTTTGATTAGTCAATATCCCTCCTGAAAATATTTTTTGCATTCTTGAAAAGGTTTATTCCCTTACCTAGTAACCCGCTGGAGATTTCCTGTTCATAGTTTGAAATAACATTGTCGGAAGCGGTAGCTGGATAAATAAAGACCATGCTGTTTGGCTCAAAATATTTTGACATTTTTTTCGGCAGGACATCCAGCACAGGTGTATAAGAAATTCCTCCTTCGCGGGAAGAAACGAGCACAACCATGTCGAAGCTTTGTATTTTGGGAACTAACGATGCAATATTTCCCAGGTCAAGCAATCCCTGATAATCGATGTTTACGGCGACATTATTCACGCCTATAAAGTGGCGGATGGCCAGTTCGACGTCAGATGAGGCGTACAACTGAATGTTTGTACTTAGCTGAGATGCAGCCCTGAAAATGTTCACAAGCCACTTATAAAAGCCAGGCTCTTTTTCGGCAAAAAAGGGACAAATCAGAATGATGTTTTTATGAACGTTAAGCGGCATAGTAAATCTCGTGATAAAAATTGTCTGCGAGGTTTGCTTGACCAGTTTGTCAAATGTCTGCCCAAAAATAATGTCAGCAAGATTTTTCTGCGGCGACCATCCCGCAACAATATCAGTTATAAATTTTTCTGTCGCGATTCGTTTTATGCCGCTGGTGATATTGCGATCTATCGTTGACATGATCTCTATTTTCTGATCGGCGGATGCCGCATACAGAATGGCCTTATCCAGTAATTTTTTTGATTGCAGCAAACGCGCCTGAGCCTGATCATCATCTTTTACAACGGTCAGACCGACAATCGGCGACGAGTCTTTAGGATTTTTTATCATCATGGAAAAGTCGATTAACTTTTCCATAGTCTGGGGGTTTGCAATCGGTACGAGCACCCTTTGTACATTTGAAACAACCTGTTGGGGTTCGCTATCCATATGTAGAACCACTTTTTTTCCTGCTTTTTCAGTCACAAATGATGCTATAACACAGGTAATCAATATTAAGACGATGGTTCCATTTAAAACGTGGTCATTAATTATCCCAAGATTGTATCCGACGAGAATTACGGCAAGGGTGGCGGCCGCGTGTGCGCTGCTAAGACCAAACATGAGATTTCGCTGTTCTTTCGAATAATGGAAGAGGCGTCCGCTGGCCTGCGCCGCCACCCATTTTCCTATCAATGCCACGACTGTTAAAGTAAAGGCTACAATCAGGGC
>JAYSOP010000658.1:0-2873 GCA_043722905.1 Chryseolinea sp. | reverse complement strand
TTGTTAATTTTCCTTTTGTTCTCCATCCAAGCCTTTTCACAAAACCAGACGCTGGCGGGTTTTACCCAAGACAATGCTTTAACCGAATGGCGGGCAGAGCAAAAATTCGATAGCTTCCTCAAAGTATCAAACCTTCAGAAATGGATGAAAACCCTTTCCGCCCGGCCTCATCATTTAGGATCGGAATACGGTAAAAAAAACGCGGAAATGATACGGGATTATTTTCGCAGTTGGGGATATCAGGCCGAGATTGAGACTTTCGAAGTTCTATTCCCAACGCCACGGGTAAGGTATCTGGAATTGACTTCTCCTACACGATATAAAGCGCGGCTTGCAGAACCAGCCTTGCGCCAGGACGCTACTTCCGCACAGATCAAAGAGCAACTACCGGTTTACAATTGCTGGTCACCGGACGGAGACGTATCCGGCGAATTAGTGTTTGTCAATTACGGGGTTCCTGATGATTATGAATACCTGGAACGTTTGGGAATTGATGTGAAAGGTAAAATTGTCATCGCCAAATACGGTGGATCCTGGAGAGGCATAAAACCAAAAGTAGCGCAGGAGCATGGTGCTATTGGCTGCATCCTGTATTCAGATCCCAAAGAGGATGGATATTTTCAGGGTGAGGCGTATCCGCTGGGCGCCTATAAAAGCGAATGGGGAACGCAGCGGGGTTCCGTACTCGACCTGCCCGTTGCCCCAGGTGATCCGTTAACACCGGGCTATGGGGCGACCCCGGGCGCAGTAAGAATAAACAGAAGTGAAGCGACGAGCCTGCTTAAAATACCGGTGCTACCCATTTCATATGGTGATGCGCAGCCTTTGCTTGCCGCGCTGCAGGGGCCAGTAGCCCCTCCATTGTGGCGTGGTGCCTTACCCATTACCTACCATATCGGCCCCGGCCCCGCGCGCGTCCATTTAAAACTTGAATTCGATTGGAAAATGGTGCCATGTTACAACGTTGTTGCCCGGCTAAAGGGAACTGAACAACCCGATCAATGGGTCGTCCGGGGAAATCATCACGACGCATGGGTAAATGGCGCGAACGATCCGGTAAGTGGTTTGGTGGCGCTGATGGAAGAAGCCCGCGCCGTCAGCGAGCTGGTAAAATCCGGATGGAAGCCAAAACGAACGATCCTTTATTGTGCATGGGATGGCGAGGAACCAGGACTCATTGGTTCAACGGAGTGGGCAGAAACGCATGCCCAGGAGCTGCAACAAAAAGTTGTGGCGTATATTAATTCAGACTCAAACACCCGCGGTTTTTTATATGCAAGCGGCTCGCATACACTGGAAACCCTCATGACGGAAGTTGCGCGCGACGTTCAGGATCCACAAACCAACATCAGCGTGCTGGAAAGAAGCCGGTCATTCCAGGTCTTGAACGCGGCTAACCCGGCTGCTAAAAAAGAAATTATGGACCAGAAAAATATCGTCCTGAATGCGCTGGGCTCGGGCTCGGATTATTCGCCTTTCATTCAACATCTGGGCATACCTTCACTTGATCTGGGATTTGGTGGTGAAGGCGGGGGTGGCGAATATCATTCCATTTATGATTCATATGATCATTTTCTCCGATTCCAGGATCCGACTTTTGCATATGGAATTGCGCTGGCTAAAACAGCCGGGCGTGCCACGCTTCGTTTAGCCAATGCTGACAGGCTGCCGTTTAATTTTACAGCTTTCCACCGCACGGCAAATAATTACCTTAATGAAATCATGACCCTGTTGGTGGATATGCGCGAATCAACTGAAATCCAGAATCAAATGATTACAGAAAAACGGTACGTCTATGGGTCGGATCCTGAAAAAAAACTCGTTCCACCAAAAATTCAAAGTCCCGTTCCTTATCTGGATTTATCCGCATTGCAAAACGCGCTGGCCAAATTAGAAATGGCCACCAGGCAATGGGATGCTTTCGCGGATACTCCCATGGATTCACTGGGTGACCTGGAAAAACTGAATCGAGTATTATTTACTTGTGAACAAAAACTTTTGTCCGAAAAAGGGTTGCCTCGCCGACCCTGGTTCCGACACACGATTTATGCCCCTGGCTTTTACACCGGCTATGGTGTCAAAACGTTACCCGGAATTCGGGAGGCTATCGAACAGCGGAACTGGAATGAAGCACAGGAGCAGGTTTCAATCGCGGCCGAAAGTATCCATGCTTATACCGGTCAGTTGGAAACCGCCACCGATTTGATGAAAAGAGAATAAACTCCAAAGGCCTAAAAAAGAGCTTTTTAGCAAACTCAGGTATGTTTTTGCTCAGAATAAATTTGCAAATGCAACCTTATATCGTTAAATTACGATTAAAGGGTATGGGGTTAACTAAAACGGAAGGATTTACGAAAACGCAGGTAGCATTGGCGGGTTATGCCAAGGCCCTCGGACATCCAGCCCGGATTGCCATTCTCCAGTTTCTAGCCACCCAAAAAGAATGCATTTGCGGTGATATCGTAAACGAACTCCCCCTGTCCCAATCCACCGTATCGCAACATTTGAAAGAGTTGAAAAATGTCGGATTGATAAAAGGAAATGTAGAGGGCCCGAGCGTGTGCTACTGCATTGACGAAAAAAACTGGCAAATGGTTAAAAACAGTCTGAACGATTTGTTCAAAAATTTCGATCCGAAGAACTGCTGTTAAAAAAATTTGCCTTGAGCCATCGCAATATTACGATTAATTAAACATATAAATTATGGACACCTCAGAACAAATTAAACAACTCGTGAAAGAAAAATACGGTGAGATTGCTGATCAGAGTCGTGAGCAAAATGCCGTTAGCTGTTGCGGGTCAGGATGTGGTTGTAACACCCTTGATGAAGCCATCATGGCCGAAGATTACTCCGCACTAAAAGGCTATGTGGC